>CANHCV010000007.1 GCA_947459245.1 Bacteroidota bacterium | reverse complement strand
GAAATGGGTTCAATTGCTGGGCATATTCAACGCCAATTGTTGTAAAAGATGCTGTTTTAGGAGATGTAGATATCGATAAAGAGTTGCTGCCTACCGAAAAAGCGTTCAATACCGAATTCAAATTCTCGGTTTACCCCAATCCTACCCAGGGTCAATTGAACGTACATTGGAGAGGCGAGGCAGCCGTTGGATTATTGGAAGTATTTGATGGTTCAGGCCGAAAAGTGGCATCGAAAGTGCGTTCCAATGAATCACAAACGACCATTGACTTGGAACATTTGAAGCCGGGAATGTACTGGATTCGATATTCGGATATCCATCATACGGAAACGCAAAAGTTTATCATTCAACGATAAGTAGAAGGGAGCCGAATTGGCTCCCTTTTTTGTTTGGAGGGATGCAAAGAAAAAAAAACGTGTTGGGAGGAACTAAACTAATTTCGTGAAAGTTAGTTTGACATATTGAAATTAATACGCTCAAAAAATGAAAACACTTATCGATGTTCGCACCCCAGCCGAATTTCAGGCAGGAAACGTTCCCGGAAGCATCAACATTCCGCTCAATGAAATCCCCCAACGATTGGATGAAATTCGTGCCATCCAAGGCCCCATCGACCTCTGCTGCCTGAGCGGCGGACGCAGTGGACAGGCCACCGCCTACCTCCGAGCTCAGGGAATTGAATGCAATAATGCAGGCGGTTGGATGAGTAACCTGTAAATATGGAAACCTTCATCAAATCCATCCCGTACCGCGTGAAAAATAATTGGACTCCCTTTCGGGTTCTTTATCTCATCTTGGGCCCCATCGTTGTTTTTCAAACAGCATTTCGGGGCGATTATTTGGGGATCGCAATGGGAGTTTACCTGTTTTCCATGGGGCTTTTCGGCTTGGGATGTGGCAGTGGAAATTGTGCTGCCGGTAATTGTGAAATGCCTCAAAGAAAATAATCTTTTAATTTTTTGTTTGTAGCGTTGAAGGAAACTTCAACGCTTTTTTTTTGTTCGGGCCTCGGTGCGTATTTTTGAAGCATGAATTTTTTAGATGAATTGCGCTGGCGTGGGATGCTTCACGATGTGATGCCCGGAACCGAAGAACTCCTTACCAAAGAAAAAATTGCTGGGTACATCGGTTTCGATCCAACTGCCGATTCCTTGCACATCGGTAATTTGGTGCAAATCATGATCTTGGTTCACTTTCAACGCGCTGGGCATACTCCCTTTGCATTGGTTGGCGGTGCCACCGGAATGGTGGGAGACCCTTCTGGAAAGTCTGAAGAACGCAAATTTCTTGATGAAGAAACCTTGCTTCATAATCAAAATTGCGTAAAAAATCAGTTAGCTAAGTTCCTTGATTTTTCAGGGAGCAATGCAGCCGTTATCGTAAACAATTACGATTGGTTTAAGAATTTTCAATTGTTGGATTTTCTTCGTCAAGTGGGAAAACACATCACCGTGAACTACATGTCGCACAAAGATTCGGTGAAGAAACGCATCGAAACCGGAATCAGCTTCACCGAATTTTCGTACCAGCTCATTCAAGGATACGATTTCTACCATTTGTGGAAGAACCACAACATCCGTTTGCAAATGGGCGGTTCCGATCAATGGGGGAACATCACCACCGGAACTGAATTGATTCGCCGCATGGAAGGTGGAGAAGCATTTGCAGCCACCACTCCGCTCATTACCAAGGCCGACGGCAGCAAATTTGGAAAAACCGAAAGCGGAAACGTTTGGCTGGATCCCGCTAAAACGAGTCCTTATGCTTTCTACCAATACTGGATCAACGCCGCCGATGAAGATGCTGAAAAGTACATCAAAATTTTCACCTTCTTGGATCAAACCAGCATTCAAAAATTGGTGGAAGAGCACCTGCAAGCTCCACATTTAAGAACCTTGCAACG
Source organism: Bacteroidota bacterium (assembly GCA_947459245.1). Classification (GTDB taxonomy): domain Bacteria; phylum Bacteroidota; class Bacteroidia; order UBA7662; family CANHCV01; genus CANHCV01. The sequence goes on along the minus strand of CANHCV010000007.1, from coordinate 55,615 downwards.
CGCTTTAGCCGAGGATATTACAACGCGGGTGCACGGAGCTGAGGCGGTTAAACAAGTGCAAGAGGCCTCGGAAATTCTTTTTGGAAAAGAAACCGAAGACCGTTTAGGCACCCTTCCTGAGGCCATGTTGCTTTCCGTTTTCGAAGGGGTTCCCCAGGCACATTTACCTAAAAATCTTCTCGAAGAAGGCGTTTCTGTCATCGAGCTTCTAACCGATCATTCCCAATTTTTTCCGTCCAAGGGAGAAGCCAGAAAAATGATCCAAGGCGGGGGAGTAGCCATCAACCGGAAAAAGATTGTTGCTCAAGATCAACTGTTTAAACAGGAGGATACCCTCAACGGAAAATACCTGTTGGTTCAAAAAGGAAAGAAAAATTACTGTTTGATTATTTTTGGATAACGGAACTTCGGTACTTCCGAACGGTGTACCAGAATTGTTCCCGGGCGATGATCCATCCCTCTTTTCCGTCCAAAATTCCAAGGCGGAAAAAATAATCGGCCACAAAATGAAAAATGCCACCCAACCACCCTTGAATCGGGTGGTTTTTTTTGCCCATTTCGGCCCTAGCCCGATTTCCTAACGCTGCGTAGTTGCGCATGGTTTCCTTGAAATGGGCTTCGTTTCGGCAGGTAAAATGAAGAAGATCGCCCTTTAAATGGAGGATTTTTACTTGGGGTTCCAGCATCACTTTGTCGTGCGGATTGATTCCTCCCCAATTTCCTTCCAATCGATTCCATAGCCGAACCTTCGCATCGGGGTACCAACGTCCGTGGCGGATGGGTTTCCCTCCGAAATGGTTTAACCGATTCCACAAAAAAGCCGTTCCCATCTTCAACGATGCATGGAGAATGGAGTTTTGAAGGGTATCTGTTAACGATTCATCGGCATCGAGACTCAAAATCCAATCGTTTTTGGCCAGTTGAGCTGCGAGTTGCTTTTGCTGAATATGTCCCAAGAACGGATGTTGAACCTCCCATCGAACCTTCGGAAAGGCTTTCGCCAAGGCCTCCGTTTGGTCGGTACTGCCACTGTCGAGAATAACAATTTCATCCAACAATTCATCCCATCCTTGTGGTCCAAAACAAAGCGAACGAAGGCATCGTTCTATGTTTTTTTCTTCGTTAAAGGTAATGATGGCAACGGAAATCATGCTTTTCGGAATGCGGCATTGATGTCCAAACTCAGAGCATGAAAGATGATTTTTGGATTGCCGTTTCGTTCGATGTAACCCTGACCATCACTGAGAATTTGACTAAAAAGCGGAACATTTTTTTCGTTCACCAAGTTGGAAAATTTCGCAACAAATTCATGTTCCGTTTCGTTCAATCGTTCTTTTTTACAAGCGCCGAATTTGAATAAAAAGGCCTCACGAATGAGGAATAAGCCATAATTGAGCAGGCCTTTTTGCGCTTCCCGTCCCAATACAGAAACCGATAAAATCCACTGAACCAACTCGTCGGCCCCCTGTGGCAACGAATAGCACAAGCGCATCCAACGTTTAAACAGATCTTCATTGTTGGAAGCTTCATTTTCAAAAAGGCGAATGGCTTCGTTTAAATTCCCTTCGGCAACGTTGGCTAAACTTACGCTATTGTTGGATGGAACACCTAAAATGTGTTCCAAATAATACGCGAGGTGTTCGGTTTCAATCCCAGGAACTTTCACCGTTTGTACCCGACTAAGAATGGTAGGAAGAATGCTATCCGATTCGCGTCCTACCAACAAAAACAATGTTCCTGCCGGCGGTTCTTCAATCATTTTTAGCAAGATGTTCCCCGACTGTCCTAAAAATTCTGGCATCCACAAAATCAGCACCTTGTATTTCGCTTCGAAGCTCATGAGGGTAAGCTTGGAGAGGAAATTTTTGCATTCTTCGTTGGGGATATTCCCTAGTTTGTTTTCGGCCGAAATGGCATCCATCCAGCTTCGGTAACTTCCATAGGGATTCTTTTCCAAAAACTCCCTCCATTGAGGAAGGATGGGATCGGTGGTTTTTACATCGGTAGATTTGATGAATGGAAAGGAAAAATGAAGGTCGGGGTGGATGTACTTTTCAGTTTTTCGGCAAGAGCTGCACTGTCCGCAAGAATCGATTTCCGTTGGCTCCAAGCAATTGACAAATTGGGCAAAAGCGATGGCCAACGGAAGAGTTCCAACTCCTTCCTGACCCAAAAACAACAGGGCATGCGGGATTTTTCCCGACTTAACCTTGCCGATCAGTTGTTTTTTTAGCTCAATTTGTCCGATGACTTGTTGAAATTGCATGGAAGTTCAAAGGTAGGGAAAAAAGCAAAAAAATGGAGAAAATTGAGGTTGGTTTTGCATCTTTGAACTGTGAATCCAAATTCTTCTTTACCCTTTTCTGATCGCCTCGCTTTGGGTGAAACCGAGTTTCAAGATTTTAAAGAAACCATTTCATCGGAGCGGAAAATTGCGAAAACCATGGGTTCTTTGGCGAACACCAAAGGAGGAACGATTTGGGTTGGAGTTCGGGATAACCGCACGTTCCGCAGCATCGATCCTTTGGGCGAACAGCATCGCCTCGAACAAGCTGCCGAACATTTTTGCAATCCGCCTTTGGAACTCGAATTCAAGGTTCATCGCATCGGAACTTACCGAATTTTAGAGGTTACCGTCCCAGAATCCCACCAAAAACCGGTTTATTCCCTTCGGGAAGACGATCAATGGATGGTGTACATCCGAGTGAAAGACGAAAGCATGTTGGCCACGAAAACCATGGTAGAAGTGCTGGAACGCCAAAGCATGGACGAACCCATCACCATTGAATTGGGCTCAAAAGAACAGTTTTTATTGGATTACCTGAACGAACATCCGCACATTACCCTTAAAGAGTACAGCGATTTGATGAATTTAGGATTGCGCCGAGCACGGAGAATTGTGGTGGATTTGTTGGCGGCCGGCCTCATTCGGGTGAAGTACAAAGACAAAGAAGAATATTATTGCCGATGAGATGGAAATTGATTTTTCCGTGGATTTGGGCCACGTTCATGTTGGTTTTGGTGGGGTTACCCGGCTACCGTTTCCCGTCTATTCCGCTGCCGTTGCCGGGATTGGATAAATTGGTTCACGCCGCATTGTTTGGAATTTGGGCGGTTTTATTGGCTCGAGCAAACTTTTCACGGTTGGCCGTTGCCCTTTTGGTTGTACTTTATTCCGGTGCCACGGAATTGGCTCAAGCTTTCCTTTTTATCCAGCGATCGGCTGATCCTTTGGACCATGTGGCGAATTGTTTGGGAGGATGGATCGGTCTTTGGCTTGCCATAAAAGCCACCAAGGACAAGCCGGTTGATCGTGGTGTTCGTAATGATACCCAAAAAAATAACAGCTGATGAACGCCCAAACGTGATTCTTCTTTTGACTGCTGGAGTGGTGGGCGTTTTCATGCTCCCCCCGGTGCGGCAAGTACGTTCCGAAATAGAAGAGTTGAAAAGTGCTGAGGAAAGAAGGGATAATCCAAAAAAGAATGAGGTTGATCACCTCTACATGAAGAACATACTGAAAGAAATTGAAGAGCAAAGCGATGGCCACCAATTGCTGCCACGATAAATACCCCCATAAAAATTTGATGTACCACGTGATCGGATGCGGTGGATGGTAATCGGGATCGTTTTCGGTCGCCACAAAATCGTGGTGACGGTGATGGGCCGGCAATAGTTTACTCCACCGGTTGAACATAAATAAGGTAAGGCAGATGCGGCCGATGGCCGTGTTCCAACGCTTATTTAACGACACCGTTCCGTGCATTGCATCGTGGGCAGTGATGAACAAACCTGTGTACAAATGGGTCTGCAAAAAAATGAAAAGAATGATGAGTGGCAGGGTAGAAAGCGGAGAGCTTAGCAAGAGCCCGGTGGAAATTCCCCAGGAAAGAAGGATAAAAAGGGCCATTGGCAGACCCCATCGGCGAATCAATTGGACGTTTCCCATAACTTTGGTGAACAAATTTCGGGTGCAAAAGTTTGAATTTTAGGCATTTCAAATTATTTGCATCTTTTTTGGGAAAGGGGTTGCTCCGTTGGGAAGATTCCTATATCTTTGCGCTTCCGTATTAGATAGAGTTATGGACGCATTGTCATTTGTACAGTCGCAGGTTCAGCGCGTTGAACTCCCCAATTTTAAAGCCGGTGATACCGTTAGTGTACACTACCGCATTGTGGAGGGCGACAAAGAACGTAAACAAATTTTCACCGGTGTAGTGATTCAACGTCGCGGAACCGGTACAACCGAAACCTTTACCGTGCGTAAGATTTCGAATGGAGTAGGAGTAGAGCGTATCTACCCTTTAACTTCCCCCTTCATCGAGAGGGTGGTTGTTAACGTGGTTGGTAAAGTTCGCCGAGCCCGTTTGTTCTACCTACGTACAGCGAAGGGTAAAAAAGCAAGAGTTAAAGCCGCAAAAATTTAATTAGAGAAACATGTTTGCAATCGTAGACATCGCAGGCCAACAGTTCAAGGTAGCTAAGGACCAAACCTTGTACGTTCACCGTCTAGGCGCAGAAGAAGGAACAACTGTCACTTTTGACAAAGTTCTTTTGACCGCCGAAGGTGGAAACGTTAAGGTAGGTACACCTTACATTGGCGCTCAAGTGACAGCTAAGGTAGTTGCTCACTTGAGAGGAGAGAAAGTATTGGTTTTCCGCAAAAAGCGCCGTAAAGGTTACAAGCGCTCCATCGGTCACCGTCAGTATTTAACCCAAATCCAAATCGAGTCCCTCGGATAAATCGTAAAATTCCATGGCACACAAAAAAGGAGTAGGTAGTTCCAAGAACGGCCGTGAATCTCACAGCAAAAGATTAGGTGTAAAAATTTATGGTGGACAATCTGTCATCGCTGGGAACATCATCGTTCGTCAGCGTGGCACCGTACACAACCCAGGTGAAAACGTGGGCTTAGGTAAAGACCACACCTTGTTCGCATTGATCGATGGTACCGTTGTTTTTCGCAAGAAAACCAACAACAAATCCTACGTATCAGTTCGTCCGAACGCGTAATTATTCTAAACAATCATAAAAAAGCCCCGACTTCCGTCGGGGTTTTTTTATTGTCTAAATTTTACTTATTTTCGTTCTTCATCACCTCTGAAACCATGAAAATTACCCAGGCCCTTTTTCTGTTTGTAGCCCTGCTCACCGTACAATGTTCCTCCTTCAAGAAAAAAGATTCGGCCCAAACAGTCGTGTCCGACACCACATCGATTGAACCCAAGCCCCCCTATTTTCAGAAAGACAACTTCCGCCCCCTGGCCGATTACCGTGGCTCAGAATCCAAACGGATGGAAATCATCCACATGGACCTTCAACTTTCTTTCAATCAGGAAAAAGAAGAAGTGTCTGGAAGAGCTAGCATTCAAATGAAAGCCCACTTTCATCCCCAAGATTCGGTTTGCCTGGACGCCCGAGGTTTCACCCTTCATTCCGTGGAATGGAAATCGAAAGACGTGTATAAACCGCTCAAATACGCTTACAACGATAGCGTATTGACCTTGTTTTTCCCTGAACCAAGTACTTTACAAAAACCGGTGACGGTGGTGGTCGATTATTCGGTGCAACCCGGAAAAGCAAAAGGAAACATAGCCGAGGCACCGAAAGACGAGAAAGGATTTTTCTTCATCAAGAAGAAAGATGAGTTCGGAAAAACGATCGAGCAAGTGTGGACCCAAGGCGAAACCCAAGGAAATCGGTGTTGGTTTCCTACCATCGATCAACCGAACCAAAAGCTTACCCACAACATCGCCATTTCCGTTCCCAAAAATTGGGTGTCGCTCTCCAATGGCGAATTGGAGTTTTCGGAACAATCTTCTGCCACCCATCGCACCGATCATTGGTCGATGAAACAACCCCATGCACCGTATTTGGTGATGGTGGCAGCCGGTCCTTGGGCGGTCGTACGCGACGAATGGAAAGGAAAAGAACTGGAGTATTACGTGGATTCGGCCTATCTGCCAACGGCAAAGGCCATTTTCGGAAAAACTCCCAGCATGATTTCCTTTTATTCGGAAAAATTGGGTGTGCCGTTTCCTTGGCAGAAATACAGCCAAGTGGTACTTCAGGATTTTGTTTCAGGAGCCATGGAAAACACCACCGCGGTAACCTTTGGCGCTTTTGCCCAACGAACCAAACGAGAATTGGTGGACGATAACGCCGACATGACCATTGCCCACGAATTGTTTCACCATTGGTTTGGCGATTTAGTAACGTGCGAAAGTTGGAGCCATTTGCCCTTGAACGAAAGCTTCGCCACCTTCGGCGAGCTCATGTGGGCGGAACACACCGAGGGCGAAGTTGGTTTACAACGCGAACTGTTGCAAAAGAAATCGAGCTACTTCAACGAAATCGATAACAAACGTGTTGTTCCCATTCGGCATTACTACCAAGATCCCGATGATTTGTTCGATTCGCATTCGTATGCTCGCGGAGGAGTGGTGTTGAACATGCTTCGCCGCCACATGGGAGATGAGGCTTTTTATGCTGGATTGAAACATTACCTCACTGCGAATGCTTTCAAAACGGCTGAAATTGATGATTTACGCCGATCTTTTGAAGAAGTTACCGGGGAAGATTGGGCCTGGTTTTTCAATCAATGGTTCAAAAAAGAAGGTCACCCCATTTTGGATGTTCAGTACCAAACGGTGCAACGGAAATTAAAGATTGCCATTGAGCAGAATGAACGATTTGGCCCTTTCCGTTTGCCCATGAACATTGAGTTGATTCATCAAGGAAAGGTGGTTGATCGGAAATCTATTTTGATCGATGAGGTGAAGGAAAACTATGAATTCGCTGTTGATTACGATAGCGTTTTGGTTAATTTCGATCCTGGAAAAGAATTGCTGGCAACCTACGGATGGACTCAAACCCAGCAAGAGTGGCTTCAATTGTTCCACGCTTCAACGGGAATCATCGATCGGTCCATTTTCATCAAACAATGGAAAGGGAAATCGGAATTGTTCGAAAATGAAGAAGATACCTCCCGGTTTTTTGCTCCTAAAATGGCAGAAGTGCTTCAGCTTTTAAACGAAGCGGAGCAATCAAAAAGCGCCTCCTTGTACGAGAACGTGGTAAAAAAGGTGTTCGGATTGGTGGATCCACTGGAGGAAATTTACCCCGAACTGACCACATTTTTTAGAAATACGATTCAAAACAGCAAGGTCATTGATCAGCGGTATTGGGCCTTGCAAGCACTTGCCATTGCCGATGAAACTTGTTGGCCTTTTCTGAAAGAAGCATTTGACCGAGATTCATCGCTGGCCGTAAAAAAAGCGTCCATGCAAGCCATGTGGGAAGTTGATACGGCCAAAACAGCTCCTTTCCTTGCTGAATGGTCGAAAGATCCCGACCTTTTCCCCGCGTATTTCTCCATTTACTCGTCCACACTTCCCGAGAATTCATCCTCCATCTTTCAAAATCAATTCAAAAATCCGGAATCGTTTAAATTTCGAAAAGGTGTATTGGACGAATATTTGAGCTACCTCGAACGCATCAACAACATGCTGGAATGGGAAGAAGGAATGGTTTGGTTCGGAAAGCAAATGAGAGAAACAACCGAATCCAACATGAAAGATGTGTTTTTGGGAAAACACGCAGGGGTGTATGGAATCTTAGCAAATGCCTTCAAAAACCAAGTCAACAACGATGTGGCTGGAGAATGGAATTTGATGATTGGTCGCTTGCAAGCCGATGTTCGTGACCTTCAACAAAATGCAGGATTGAAAGAATACGAGCAGATTTTTCCCATCATTTTAGAAAAGTTGGAAGAAATTCGATTCGTGCCCACCAAGAAATCCAAAAAAGGTAAATGATCTTCGGGTCGATGGATTTTATTCCGTAAATTTGAGGTTCATTTTTTGAATTATGCAAAGTAGAGGATTGGATAGAAATTGGGCGATTAAAGCAGCAGGTCCCTTAGAAGAAATTGCTGTTTTGAGTCAAACCCTACAAATCCATCCCGCTTTGTCCGAACTCCTCACCCAAAGGGGAATCGCCGACGCTGAAGCGGCCAACTTCTATTTCCGACCCAAGCTTTCCTATCTCCACGATCCGTATTTGTTGAAAGACATGGATCGCGCGGTAGATTGCATCAACGAAACCATTCTGGCCAACGAGCCCATTTTGGTTTTCGGCGATTACGACGTGGATGGCACGACTTCCGTCGCCTTGATGGTTTCTTTTTTGGGTAGTTTCTACAATAAAGTAGGCTATTACATCCCCGATCGGTACCACGAAGGTTACGGTTTGTCCAATCAAGCCATCGATTATGCGGTAGAAAACGGATTTAAATTGATCATTACCTTGGATTGCGGCATTACCGCATTTCATGAAGTGGAGTATGCCAACGTGAACGGCATTCAGGTGATCATTTCCGATCACCACTTGCCCAATGGGGATCTTCCACCGGCCGTTGCCATTCTCAATCCCAAACGAGAAGATTGCACGTACCCGTATACCAACCTTTCTGGTTGTGGAATTGGGTTTAAATTGGCGCACGCCATTTGCCTAAAGAACCATTTTGAGTTGGCTAAAATCAATCAATTGATTGATCTGGTGGTCGTAAGTATCGCTTCCGACTTGGTGCCCATTACCGGTGAAAATCGTATTTTGGCCTATTTTGGATTGAAGAAGTTGAACACCAATCCCTGTTTGGGATTAAAAGTATTGATTGATAATTTCGTCAAAAACGAAGAGGTCAGCATTTCCGACATTGTTCACTCCATTGGTCCGCGCATCAATGCTGCCGGTCGTTTGGGCGATGCCAAAGCGGCCGTACGTTTGCTCCTCGCTAATGAGCGCGCTCAAGCCGAAGAGGCCGCAATCCTCATCAACAATACCAACCAAGAACGACGAGATATCGATTCCTCCATTACCGAACAGGCCTTGGATTTTATGGATGGGAACGACATCATGGCAGGAAGAAAGTCAACCGTTTTGTACCAAGAATCGTGGCACAAAGGGGTGATTGGAATTGTTGCTTCTCGCTTGATTGAAAAGCACTACAAACCCACCATCGTCTTTACCAAAACCGAGGACAATAAACTCACGGGTTCTGCACGTTCGGTGAAGGATTTCAACATCTACCAAGCCATTGCCGATTGCAGCGACTTGGTGGAACAATTTGGCGGGCATAAATATGCAGCTGGATTAACCATTTTGGAAGAGCATTACACGACCTTCCGCGATCGTTTCGAAGAAATTGTAGCTTCTACCATTTCCGATGATCAGTTGGTTCCAAAAATTGAAATCGACGAAGTGTTGAACATGAGTGAAATTACGCTTAAATTCGTTCGTACACTCAAGCAATTTGCTCCTTTTGGACCTGGAAACCCAGAGCCGGTTTTCCTTTCCAAAGGCGTTTATGCCACCGGAAATATTCGAGTGGTTGGAAATAATCACTTGCAATTGTTTGTAAAACAAGAAATGTCGAATTCCTTCGCGGCCATTGCCTTCAATCAAGGCGACCATTTCGAAAAAATTGCCAAAGGAATTCCTTTCGATATGGTTTACACCGTTGAAGAAAACATTTGGAAGGGAAAATCTTCCATCAAATTAACCATCAAAGACATCAAGTACTGATTATGAAACTTCGATCCGAGGAACTGCTGAAAGTGTACAAAAAGCGCACGGTGGTAAACCGGGTTTCCATCGAAGTGAATCAAGGTGAAATCGTTGGGTTATTGGGCCCCAACGGAGCGGGGAAAACCACCAGTTTTTACATCATTACCGGTTTGGTGAAACCCGATGAAGGAAAAGTTTTCCTCGATCAAGAAGACATTACCCATCTTCCTATGTACGAAAGGGCACAAAAAGGTGTTGGGTATTTGCCTCAGGAAGCTTCGGTTTTTCGAAAACTAACAGTGGAAGAAAACATTCAAGCCATCTTAGAAATGACCTCCCTTTCCAAACAAGAGCAATCCCAAAAGTTGGAACAACTGCTGGAGGAGTTTTCCCTTACCAAAATTCGGAAAAGCAAAGGCGAAGTGTTGTCGGGCGGTGAACGCCGAAGAACCGAAATCGCCCGATGTTTGGCCACCTCTCCCAATTTTATTTTATTGGATGAGCCCTTCGCTGGGGTCGATCCCATTGCAGTAGAAGATATTCAATCCATTGTTTATCAATTGAAAAAGAAAAACATTGGAATTTTAATTACCGATCACAACGTTCAAGAAACGTTGAACATCACCGATCGGGTGTACTTGTTGTACGAAGGAAAAATTTTGAAACAAGGTCGCCCCGCCGAGTTGGTTGAAGACCCGGAAGTAAGAGAAAAATACATCGGGAAAGGATTTATTTTTCACGAAAAAGTGTGGGAATGAGGGTCATCAATTCCATCATGAGTTGGATCATGAAAAAGCGCATCCATCAGATGGAGCTTTTCATGAAGTACCCGGAAGAAGTTCAGCAAGAAAATCTGAAAAGAATTATCAGTCAATCCAAAGACACCGTTTTTGGAAATAAGTATCAGTTCTCCTCCATGGGAAAGGTTCGCGAATTTCAAGAACGGGTGCCGGTGGTAAATTACGAAGGCCTTTATCCTTTCATCGAGCGAACGTTAAAAGGCGAACCCAACGTGTTGTGGCCTACCGAGATTCGTTGGTTCGCCAAGTCATCAGGTACCACCAATGCGCGATCTAAATTCATTCCGGTTACCCAAGAAGCCTTGGAAGATTGTCATTTTAAAGGAGGGAAAGACATGTTGGCCCTTTATTGCCAATCGTCTGAAAATACCCAACTCTTTTCTGGCAAAAATTTGTCGCTTGGTGGTAGCCACCAACAAAATCACTGGAATCCAGATACGTTTTATGGCGATTTGTCGGCCGTGATCATGCAAAACTTGCCCTTTTGGGCCCAGTTTATCCGAACGCCCGATTTGTCGATCGCTTTGATGGAAGATTGGGAGTCGAAAATTGTGAAGATTGGAGAAAATACCATCATCGAAAATGTCATCAGCGTATCGGGCGTTCCAACGTGGATGATGGTGTTGTTCCATTGGGTGATGCAGCGAAAAGGGGTACAAGACGTGCGCGAAGTGTGGCCCAATTTCGAAGTCTTGTTTCACGGAGGTGTTGGATTTGGCCCTTATCGCGATTCCATCAAATCGATCTTCGGTGGAAAAATGCCCAAAACGGTAGAAATTTATAACGCGAGCGAGGGTTTCTTTGGGATTCAAGACGATCCCAACAAAAACGAAATGTTGCTGATGCTCGATTATGGTATCTTTTACGAGTTTGTTCCTCTATCGGAATTGGGTCAGCCGTTTCCTTCCACCAAAACCATCGGTGAGGTGGAAGTTGGAAAGGCGTATGCGGTGGTTATCAGCACCAATGGCGGACTTTGGCGCTACCTCATTGGAGATACCGTTCGGTTTACATCTACCTTTCCTCATCGATTCGTTATTATTGGGCGAACCAAACTGTTTATCAACGTGTTTGGTGAAGAGTTGATGATAGAAAATGCCGATTTTGCGATAGAGAAAGCATGTTTAATGACCCATTCGGTGATGGCTGATTACACAGCAGGACCGGTTTACATGAAGGATGGAAAGGGTGGGGGACACGAGTGGATCATCGCATTTGAAAAGCAGCCAAAGGATTTGAACGATTTTGCTGCGGCTTTGGATGAGCAACTGCAGTTGGTTAACTCCGATTATGCCGCAAAGCGGAAGGAAAACATGGGAATGAATCCTCCGTTGGTGCATGCCGCTTCTGCCGATACGTTTTACAATTGGTTGAAAGAAAAGGGGAAATTGGGTGGGCAAAACAAAGTGCCTAGATTGTGCAATGATCGAGAAATTTTGGAGGCGATTCTTCCAAAAATTAAAATTCTCGAATAAGGGTAACGGTCATGGTTTGGTTGTGCAACTTGCAATCCATGGTTCGGTAGTAAGGTGCAATTTCGCCGTAGGAATAAAACCCAGCAACAATCACATTTTTTTGTTTATCGAAGTAGGTTCGAATGGCGTCAACTTCCCGAAATACTTGATCTTTTAAAACCAATTTTCGTCCAACACAACTCACCAAAATGGCTAATTGTGGGACTTCTGAAAGATGTTGGGTGGCTGCAACGCAAGCTTCGTGGGCTCCCAACACCAGGTTTTCGTTGTTGGATTTCATGAGTCGAACGATGGATCCAACCGGCATATCTCCAGCAAAAGTGAGGCTTTGATCGGCTTCGTTAACACCTAAAATGGTTCGAACAACGGGTTCGCTTTCGTTTTGAACGGAAAGGAGGAGGGGGAAAAGCAATGCTGCCCCCGGCAGTTCTTTGGAACGATCGCCCAAGAGGTTCTTGTACATTTCCAAGGCCGGTTGCCCGTCGATTTCATACAACACGTTGGCCTTGGATTGGGTGATGGTTTTTTCCATTCCAAAACTGGTCCATCCGCCTGCCGATCCACAACTCACTTCAACATCTCCGTAAAAACCAACGGCACTGATGATGCCTTGTTCCCACTTCCCTTGATGGTTCAAAACCAAAGTCTTTTCAAACAAACCGGCATCTCCTGCCAATCCGCCACTTAAGGTGATGGAATCGCCCAATACATGATTCATTCCTTCTACCAATTGTGAACCATTCACCAACGTACCATCGGAAATGATGAACACGTGCTTTAGGTTTTCTTCCTCAAAAGAAGAAATGAGGTGTTTTCCAGCATCTCTTGAAGAAGGAAAACTAGCAATTTGAACGGATTTCTGAACCAACTTGGCTTTTTCAAAAGTAATTCCGGTAATGGAAATGGTTGGTTCTCCCACATCGCTTCCACTGAATTCCCCCGAGGTGGAACAACCAGAAATGATGCTTCCTTGAAATTGATTCGCGAGAATTGCTTGATTTTCGGGATTCTCCAATAAAAACCGGTTGCCGAAAACCAAAACCCAATCGTATGTCTCAGGGAAATAATCCGCTAACCTAAATTGGTTCAGGTCTCCTTGAAAAATATGTTGGGCGTGCTTCATGAATAATAATCAGTGTTTTCAAAGGTAAGCAATTTCACCGTTTCTTTTCCATATTTGAAATTTATTCCCATTTCGAGAATTTTTGGTGGGTATCAGGTATAAAAAAGGGGCCGAAGCCCCTGAGATTACTTTAAAGCGTCCAACACTTGTTGGGTGTGGTTTTTGGTATCAACCTTTTCAATGATTTTGATTAAAACTCCATTTTCATCAATGATGAAGGATTTGCGATCGGTTCCCATGTATTTTCTTCCGTACATGCTCTTTTCAACCCAAACGCCGTAAGCTTCAACGGTTTTCTTCTCTTCATCTGCCAACAAATGAAAAGGTAACTCGAACTTCACGGCAAACTTATCGTGGCTTTTTACCGAATCGGTACTCACTCCAATCACTTCCCAACCTGCCGACGTTAACGTTGAATAATTGTCGCGCAAATTGCAGGCTTCGGCCGTACAACCCGGAGTATCGTCTTTCGGGTAGAAGTACAACAATACTTTTTTGCCTTTGAATTGTTCCAAAGAGATGTCCTCTCCTTTTTGGTTTTTTCCGTAAAAAGCAGGTGCTGCTTTTCCAATTTCTGGATGATTCATGGTTCTCAATTTAATTTTTAATTCTGATGCATTGCCCTTGGTGTCCCAAGCCTTAAGTTGAATAACACGATTCCCCATCCCAATGTTTTTTGGAATGAAAATCCAGAATTGATTGCTTCTGGGTTCGTATTCAGATAACACCCACTTGTTGTCGATGCTAGCTCGGTAGGAACCAATTCCGCTCAACATTTCTTTCACCTGAATTTTCAAGGTGTCGCCCCCATAAATCACGCGATTTTCATCGAATAAATTTTTCAATTCAGGCGAAACGGTATCAATATCCCAATAAATCATGCCTGTTTCCCGCAATGAAAAAACATAATCAGATTCGGTAATTTTGGGAATAACGATGGTTCGTTTTCCTTGATGATCGGAAACCATGAACATCAATTTTCGACTTAATTCGGTTGGGACTTGGTTTTTAGGAACTCGAACAGTGATGGGAGATGCGAAAGGAATTCCTAAAGGCATGATGGCCACCACCGCTTTTGAAATGTTTTTTCCAGGATAAATGGCGATTTCTTCCCTTGTTTCAAATTGGGCTTCTTTGGGAATAAATGCCTCAAATCCTTCATTCTTCAAAGATTTGTCGGAAATGGGTGAACTGATTAGGGCTAAGGTATCAACGGGGTGTTCCATTCCCGGGGTGCGGATCGCCAAAACTTTTCTCGTTTCATTTCCCCGGGAATCCGAAATCCGAACCGAGTAATGTTTCCATTGCGTATCGAGCTGACAAAGGTATTCCGCCCTGTTGGATGTTTTTAGCAAAGGCATTCGGTTGCCGGGAAGGGCGGGAATGCGCAACGCCTGAAATTCGCTTTTCGGATATTGAACGGTGCCATCCACCCAACGCGATTGCCAAAAGGCAAACCGATCGTTCTTCAAATGAAACCACGAATTCTGGTTTTCCTTCAATTCAATTTCGTACGGAAAGTTCTGATTCCCCTTTCGGGTTTGATCATCGGAAAATTGAATGGTCCAATAGAAACAACTCCGGGAAGCTTCCATTTCTAGGGTATCTTTTCCTTGGGAAATACGGAAAGTCCCGTCCAATCCCGAAGGAACAAACAAACGAATCACCCCCATCACTGGAGAAACAGAATCCAATATTTTACCGTGATAAAACAGTTCAGGGTTCAAGGGCTCCTCGTTTTTGGAGTCGCGAATTTCAAAATGCAGATGTGGTCCTTCCGATCCTCCACTGTTTCCCGAAAGGGCAATCATTTCCGATTTTTCTACCGGAATTCCAGCTCCTGTAAAAACCGTATCCAACTCGAAAAATTCCTGCTTTCGTTGGATGGAATCCACCAAATCCTGTATTTTTTTTGAAAAAACCATCAAATGGCAATACACCGAGGTGTAGCCTTGTGGATGTTCCACGTAAAGGGCTTTTCCATTTCCGTAACTGGAAATTTTGATTCTTCGAACAACTCCTTTTTCGATGGAACGCACGTTCCACCCTTCCACGCCTCCCGTTCGTATATCAATTCCCGAATGAAAGTGATGGCTTCGAATCTCCCCAAATGTACCCGATAGTAGAACGGGGCTATCAACCGGTAGAACGGGTGAAAAGGAAGATTGAGCAAAAACGTTTATTGCAGACAGGAAAAATGCGACGGCGAGGAGGGGTTTCATCAAAAGTTGGGCGACAATTGGTGCATGTATTTGGAGTAAAAATCGTCGATGTGTTGAACGGCATCTTCGGCGGTATCTACAATTTTCATCAAATCCATGTCTTCCAAATGAATGTTTTTCTCTTCTTTTCCCATGGTTTCGATCAACCAATCCACCAATCCTTTCCAATAGGAAGTTCCAACCAGTACAATGGGAAATTTGCCGATTTTACCGGTTTGGATAAGGGTAAGGGCTTCAAAAAGTTCGTCCATGGTACCAAAACCGCCAGGCATCACCACAAATCCTTGGGAATACTTAACGAACATCACTTTTCGGACGAAGAAAAAGCGGTGATTGAGGTATTTATCGTGATCGATGTAGGGGTTGGGTTCGGTTTCGAAAGGGAGCTCAATGCCTAATCCTACCGATTTTCCACCAGCTTTCTGAGCTCCTTTGTTGGCCGCTTCCATGATTCCTGGTCCGCCGCCTGTAATCACACCGTATCCTTTTTCCACCATTTTGGCGGCGATTTCTTCGGCCAGTTGGTAATACTGATTATCGGGTTGGGTTCTGGCCGATCCAAAAATGGATACGCATGGGCCGATGGCGTTCAACGTTTCAAATCCGTCAACGAATTCGGCCATAATTTTAAACAACATCCACGAACTGCTGGCCTGCTTTTCAGTCCAGTTTTTGGGAACAAATCGCTTGGTAATTTCCTCCTCTGAATACTTATTGATTCCTGCCATAACACATATTTTTTAATTGGGGCACCTAATTTACCCCATTTTATTCGAATTTCAAACGACTATTTTAATTTTTCGTTGTTTTGATGCCGATGTAAATCTCGCTGGGTTCGCTTCTCCATCTTTTTGGCCCAAGCATCTTCCAAATTCACGCCTGTTTGATTGGCCAAACAAAGCAATACCCATAACACATCCGCCATTTCCTCCCCCAAATCGCGATCTTGATCGCTGGATTTGAACGATTGCTCTCCATAAGTTCTGGCCATCAGTCGGGCCAATTCACCAACTTCTTCCATCAAAATTGCGGTATTGGTGAGTTCATTGAAATAGCGAACCCCAACGGTTTTAATCCAATGATCTACTTCTTCCTGAAGGTTTGATAAACTTTTTTCCATGAATTATTCTTTGTTTTCGGTATCAATCAAAATGGTTACTGGTCCATCGTTCAATAGGGATACTTTCATATCTGCCCCAAAAATGCCGGTTGGAACGGTTTTCCCCAATTCTATTTCTAGTATTTGATGAAATTGTTGATACAAGATGATGGCAACCTCGGGTTTTGCGGCCTTGAGGTAACTGGGGCGATTCCCTTTTTTGGTTGAAGCGTGAAGGGTGAATTGACTAACCAATAAAATATCCCCTTGTACATCGTGGATGGAACGATTCATGATTCCGTCGTCGTCATTAAAAATCCGCAATCCCACCAGTTTTTTGGCCATCCAGCTTAAATCTTCCTGGGTATCGGTTAAAACAAACCCGGCCAAAACCAGCAGTCCATCTTCAATGCTACCCGTTTTTTGGCCGGCTACCTCAACTTCAGCATGTTTCACTCGTTGTATCACCACTTTCATGATTCGAAGGTAGGACATTTTCTTTGAAACATGGTTTCGTGCTATCTTGCAGCGTGATTTTAGTTACGGGTGCTACAGGATTGGTTGGAGCTGCAACAGTGGTTCAATTGTTGGAGTTGGGAAAGAAAGTGAGAGCTTTCTGCCGACGTCCCAGTCGTGCAACCGATCATCCAACCTTGAAAGAGTGGGTTAATCACGAAAATTTGGAATGGTTTGAGGGCGATATTACCGAACTCAATGATTTGGAAAGTGCTTTTGAAGGGGTATCCCACGTTATTCACGCTGCTGCTGTGGTGAGTTATTGGCCGCCCAAATCGGCTGAAATGTTCCGCATCAACATCGAAGGAACGGCCAATGTGGTGAATTGCTGTGCTTCCTTTGGAATTGAAAAACTCATCCATATTTCCAGCATTGCTTCCCTGGGCAAAGTCCCTTTTTTGGGCGCAACTCCCGGAAATCTCACCAAAGTAGATGAAACATTTCCCTGGGATCCAGCTGCAGAAGTAAGCGATTATTCCATCAGTAAGTTCAAGTCGGAAATGGAAGTTTGGAGAGGACAAGAAGAAGGACTTTCTACCTTAATTCTAAATCCGGGTGTAATTGTTGGTCCCGGATTTTGGAACGATAGTTCTGCTCGGTTGTTTCAAACGGTGCACGGAGGGCTTCCATTCTTTTCTCCTGGAATGACCGGTTATGTTTCGGTGTGGGATGTTGCTCGGGCTGCGGTTTGGGGGTTGGAAACGGAAGTATCGGGTGAACGATTTGTGTTAGTTTCCGAAAATCGCAGTTTTGCCCATTTCTTCGGTTCGGTAGCCCAAGCACTCAACGTTCAACCGCCAAAATGGTGTCCGCCCCGATGGCTTTCCGAACTGGCTTGGCGGTTCATCGAATGGAAATCGAAAATCACGAAATCAGAACCCCTAATTACTCAATCTACGGTGAGGTCGGCCTACTCAACAACTCATTACGATGGCTCAAAATTCAACCGAATGAGTGGGATAAATTATGAATCCTTAGAAGCGGCGATTGAAAAAACCGGTCAAATTTTCTTGAAGGAATTCGGAATGAAAAAATAAAGCAAAATCATGGCCGTGGAAATGTGCATGATTTCGAGGGTGATGATCATGCTCCATGGAGCACCTTCAATGGTAAAGGGCGTGAGCAAAGAAGTCATTAAAATGATGAGGGAAAGCCCTAAAAACCAGGGCGCACCGTGCTCCATCAAACGATCCAACACGAAAAACACCAAGGCGCCAAAAAAGCAAAAAGTAAGGGTTGCTCCAATAACCAGGGGCGCATGAAATCCTTGAAGATGTCCTTCAGGGGTTTCAAACGACATGCCTTCTGGGAAAAAGCCCATAACTTTTGAGATTTGAAAAAGGATGGCATTGAAAGCCACACTGATCAAAGTGGCTTTCAATGATCGGTTTAAAAAAGAATTGGTGGCACTCATTTCGGCAAAAATTCGTGGAAAGTATCGCTTCGAACTCCAATTCTAAGGGTTTCCAATGGAATGATTTCCGAAGGAGCAATATTTCCTAAATTCACATTTGGACCAGCAAATTTGATGAACCACGTTTGTTGTGCTTTGTTGGGAGCCTCCCAAATGATTTTGTCATTGGGAACTTTGGTTAGAATTTCGTCAACAAGGCCCGATCGTACTTCACCCGTTCCTCTGAAAATTCCTACATTTCCGCTTTCTCTTGCTTCGGCAATAACGCGTTCAGATCCTGCAGAAATTTCATCCAACATCATCTGAATCCACTTGTAGGGTGCAATGATCTTTTCAGCATCTTTGCTTCCCACTTCCGATAGCACCCGAAAATCTTTAGCAAAATCGGCAATGATCTCGCATTTTTTTTCGTGGTTGATTTCAATGCTACCGTCGGAAATTTCTACGTGCTCGATGTCGAAACGATTCAACAATTTTTTGTATTCGTCCAATGCATTTCGAACCAAAAAACATTCGAACAAGGTTCCTCCGAGATAAAAAGGAATACCGCAAGAACGGTAAACTTTAAGTTTTTCTTCCAATTTTGGGGTTACCAACGAGGTGGCCCAACCCAATTTGATGATATCGGTATATTCCGCCCCAGATTCCATGAAATCTTCGGCTTGTCGAACAGAAAGTCCTTTGTCCATCACCATGGTGAAGCCGGTTAAACGTGGCTTTAATGGACGTTCAGGTAAAAAATCTAAATGGTAATTTAACATCTGAATTGATCAATAATTGCTTTAACACTTGGAATAAGGAGAAGATCTCCGTGGTATTCTTCAAAAATAGAAAGGTCGTTCAAATTGTTGTGAAGGGATTCCTGTAAATTATTCAGGCCTTCTTCATTCAAGCCATGTTCCAACAAGAAACCCGAAAAACGGTACATGAAATAAGGATCATCGAAATGGATTTTTTTTCCATCTCGGAACAATTGAATTCCTTCTTGTTCATAACCCATATCGGTTAAGAGATTGCCCAATTCCACTCTTGCCTCCACAAATTCGGGATCCAAATTCAAGGAAGCTCGGTACTGTTCAATGGCTTCCTCTTCGCGATTCATCCGAGCTAAGGTTTCGGCCAAATGGTAACGAAAATCGGCATTGGTGGGCTCCATGCCTACCGCTTTCGATAGATACTGGTGGGCCGGCTCCAATTCGTTTTTGAGTAAGTAACAATAGCCAATCCCCAATTGAGGATCGGGCAAATGCGGATCCAGTTCCGCAGCTTTTCGGTACCAGTAAAGGGACACATCCAACTCGTTGAGCTTCTCGTGGCAAACGGCGATGCTGGTGGCAAACATGGCATTGCCGTCTTCCTGACGAAAGGCTTCTAAGAAATGCGCCAATGCATCTCCTGGTTGATTTAAATTCAATAAAGTATTCCCCAAACTGAATTCAAACGTAATGTTTTGCTCGTCCAAAGCCAAGGCAAACTCGAAGGCTTCTTTTGCTTTTTCGAAACGATTCAAACGGTTGCAAATGGTTCCTAAATTGTACCAACCGGCATCGTTAAACGGGTAATCGTCGCAATACTGCTGAAAAACTTTAAATCCTTCCTCGTCTTCTCCCAATTGAAAATAGCTGAATCCCAATTCGTAGAGAATTTCCGGATTTTCTTCGGCAAGAGGTAGGGCAGATTTGTAGTAATGAAGGGCAGTAGCGTATTTTTCTCGGTTTTGGTAGAAATGGCCGAGGGCTGCGTGCACTTGCATTTTATCTTCGTGGGCCATTTCCTCGGCCTTCCGAAATGCTTTCAACGCTTCCCTGGTTTTTCCCTGCAAATCGTATGCAGTACCCCTCAAAAGAAAAACTTCGTGGTTGTTGGGTTCCAAAACTTCCGCTTGTTCCAACAAATTCAAACACTCTTCCCATTGGGTATCGGCCAAACTGATTTGTGCTTTTCGAATTAAAAAAAATCCGTGATACGGATAGGTTTGAAGACCGTACTGAACCACCTCCAAAGCCCAGTCCAAATCCAAGCTGCTGAAGTAGTGCCAAAATAGATCCTCCAACTCTTCCGTACTGAAAAATCCAGGCGTTCCCTCCTGGATGAACGCTTGAAAACGATTCACCAGAAGCAGAATTTCTTGATTTTCTTTATTTTTTCCCACCGAGAGCTTTTTTTGACAAGTTAAATGGCATTTGTGAATTGCTATCCACAAATTATTCTACCGAAACGGAATCGGTTACAATTTCTTCTTTTCCAAGATAACAACCGATGTCTTCAATCCCTTTTAAAGGGTTTAAACGCATGTTTTGTTCCAATTGAAAAGTGTATTTTCCTTTTTTAGGGAATTTAACCAACGCCACAGGAATGCGTGCCTCCTTGATGGAGCCCATTCCTTTTCCTTTCCATTGACCGTCGGGTTCGGCAAGAATCAAATTGATGCGTTGCTCAAATTTTTTACCGTCGGGATGTTGAATGTGAAGGATGCAGAAAAGATTTGCCCATTCGTATTCAACATCGTGACGAACGTTCACCGAAAGTTGAAAGGCCTGGGTTGTATCTTCAATGTCTACCTGGCTGCTTACCTTTTCGCCGTATTTCCATTCTCCACCGTTGATGGAGGTGAAATCGTTCAACAAGGCGGTTCCCTCGCAAGAAGCAAGAAAAAGGAGTAGGAAGATGCCGAACAACCAACGCGTCATGACTCACCTCCGGAATTGGGATTGTTCGGATTTCGGGGTGGGCGATTGCGGTTGTTTCGGCGGAAGTTTTTCTTTCCCTGATTAGGATTTTCAGTATTGTTACCGCTGTTGCCTTCAGCTCCAGTCGTGCCTTCTACGCCGGTGGCTGCCGATGGATCGGGTTTGGGATTCGGGTTTTGAGGACCTCGGTTTTCTCCCGGATTCCGTCGTTGATTCGGATTCGGACGTCGTTCTCCTTGTTGATTCGGATTTTGGTTTTGTGGACCACCGTTTTCACCAGGATTCCGTTGTTGGTTCGGATTCGGACGTCGTTCTCCTTGTTGATTCGGATTTTGGTTTTGTGGACCACCGTTTTCACCGGGATTCCGTTGCTGATTTGGGTTTGGACGACGTTCGCCCGGTTGATTGGGGCGGCGTTCACCGTGAGGGGTGCGGTCTTGACCCTCGCCTCGTGGTGGACGGGGTTGATTTCGATTCTGGTTTTGTCCTTCGTTTCTCGGACGTTGACCTCCTTGGTTGGGGGTGCCGGTTGCTGTCCTTTCGGCGGTACCAGCCACTCCAGCGGGACGTTGATTTCCTTGTGGTTTTTTCTTTTTCTTCTTTTTGCTCCGATCAAATCGGTTCAAACTCATGTCGGAAGTTACATCATCCAAGAAATCTTCGTTTGGTGCCAACTCTTCTTCCTGAATGGCCATGCTTTCGAGGCTTTCAGGTTTTTGTTGGTTAGCATTCATGGCTAAAATTTCTTTCACGGTTTCTACATCTACAGGGTAGGGAGTATGGTTGCTTCCCTCTTTGTAAACGTACCACATGATTTGTTTGAACACATCGGTTTTGAACAATTCGGCTTTTCCAGAGTCGGTGTACAAATAATCGGCTTTTTCAGGAAAAGCTTTAAGCGCATCAAGGTAAGTGTCGAGCTCGTAATTTAAACAGCATTTCAATCGACCACACTGTCCGGCCAATTTTACCGGATTGAGGGATAGGTTTTGGTAACGAGCTGCCGAAGTGGGAACACTTTTAAAGTCGGTTAACCACGTTGAACAACACAATTCACGTCCACAAATACCAATTCCACCCAAAACAGCGGCTTCTTGTCGTGCTCCGATTTGGCGCATTTCTACCCGAACTTTGAATTCGTTAGCGAGGATTCGAATGAGATTTCGGAAATCTACTCGTTCTTCGGCGGTATAGTAGAAAAACACTTTCGAACCATCTCCTTGAAACTCCAATTCTGAAAGTTTCATTTCCATTCCTTCGGTTTGGATGATGGCGCGGGTTCGGGTTAACAATTCGGGTTCTTTTGCTCGAATGTCTTTGAGCTTTTCCAAATCGGCATCTTCTGCTTTTTTGGTGATAACGCGAACGTCTTCCGAGGATTCTTTTACTTTTTTCTTCAGCATTTGAAGGCGCACCAATTCCCCTTTTAGGCTGATGCGGCCGACATCGTATCCTGATTTTGATTCGCAAATAACCCAGTCGCCCGTATACAAGTCGAGCTCTTGTGGGTTGTATTTAAAAAATTCTTTTCTCGATCCTTTGAATCGCACTTCTGCGTAAGGATAAATGTTGGCCCCTTGGGGTAACATGATTTCGGAAAGCCAATCGTGGGTATTCAAGCGGTTGCAACCGCCCGTTCCACAACGGCCTGAACTTCCGCATCCAGCGGGAGAACAGCTTCCTGTACTGCAAGATCCACAACCCATATTTTCTTATTTTAGGTTGATATTAAGCCATTCCGGTTGGACCGAAATTCATGGGAGCTGCGCCTTGATTGATATCAATTTCGCCCAATTGCTCTTCAAATTTTTGAATATTTTCGTTCAAAGCCATGAGTAAACGTTTGGCGTGCATGGGGTGCATCAATACGCGGCTTCTCACCTTCGCTTTGGGAGCACCCGGCATCATTTGAATGAAATCAAAAACAAACTCGGTTGGTGAATGAGAAATGATGGCCAAATTGGTATAAGAACCGGTTGCCATTTCTTCGGTCAACTCGATGCTGATTTGTTGTTCGTTATTTTCTTCGTTATTGATCATGATTCGATATTTGAGAAATTTTGAGGGTGTTGGTTCTTTGGCGGTCTTGAATCGGCATGCTCGCCAAGTTGATGACAACGTCTCCGGCGTTAAGATACCCTTTTCGGGTCAAAATTTCATGAGAAAGTTGAATCCCCGCGTCGGTCGATTCCATATTTTCGAAACGGAATCCGCGCACACCCCAAAAAAGCGGGATTCGTTTCAGTAGTTTTTCGTTGGAAGTAAAGCAGTAAACCGGTGTTTTCGGACGATAGCTGGCAGCTCGAAGAGCAGTATATCCACTAAACGTCATGGTAATCAATCCTTTTGCTTCTACTTTTTTGGCCATTTTTACGGCTGTTTCACAAATGAGGTCACTGTGAAAAGTGAGTTCTGCATTCGGGATTTCAAAGTTTTTGTAATAAATGCTGTCGGCCAATTCTACTTGAGCAATGATCTTTCGCATGTAATCAACAACCCGAGCAGGGTGGGCACCCACCGAAGTTTCCCCCGATAACATCAGGGCATCAGCTCCTTCCAAAACTCCGTGGGCAACATCGCTGGCTTCGGCACGGGTGGGAAGAAAAGCGGTGGTCATGCTTTCCATCATCTGCGTGGCGATCACCACCGGTTTCGCGGCAGCCATGCACAGCTTCACAATTCTACGCTGAATCATGGGCAATTCTTCAATGGGCATTTCTACCCCGAGGTCGCCACGAGCTACCATTACTGCATCCGATTCAGAAATGATGGCTTCCAATTGTTTGAGCGCGGCAGGTTTTTCAATTTTCGCCATTACCCCAATGTCAACCCCGCGGTCGCGAATGATTCGCTTCAATTCCAGCATGTCGTTCACGGAACGAACGAACGACAAGGCTACCCAATTGAAATCGTTGGATAAGATAAAATCCAAATCTTTGCGGTCTTTTTCGGTGAGAGCGGGCAAAGAAATGGGGGTATTTGGAAGGTTAACGCCTTTTTTCGATTTTAAAATTCCACCGTGAATTACCTTCATTTCAAGTTCGGTAGGAGAAAGGCGTTTAACGACTTGCAATTTAATTTTTCCGTCATCGATCAGAAATTCTTCCAAGGGAGACGCCTCGCGTGCAAGTGGTTCGTAATTGATGAAAATTCGGTCTTTATTGGAAGTGCAAAGTTCCGTGGTGACTGTTGTTATGGCTCCGTCTTCGAGGAAAGCTCCTTCGCCCTCAACCACCCCAACTCGGATTTTGGGTCCTTGAAGGTCGCCCAAAATGGAGATGTGCTTTTTTTCTTCGGCCTCGATGGTACGGATATTTTGAATAAGTTCCTGCAACATGGAATAATCCACGTGGGAGAAATTAATGCGAAACACATTGGTTCCGGCCTGAACGAGTTCACGCAAAACCGCCGGAGCGAAAGAGGCCGGCCCAAGGGTGGCAATGATTTTGGTTCTATTCGTTTGCATGCAAGTAACTTAATTTTTGTTTTTGTTTCAATGAATCTACATCCATTAAACTGAAAAAAATGTTCTTCAGTTGTTTCAATTGACCATGGATTTCTTTCAAAGGAACCAAATCAGGATCGGCTTCGAGGTAAAGCAAATAATCAAACTGCTTCAATTCAGGTAAAAAATAATCGGTAACCTGCTTATTCTTGACCAAAAATTGGAAGTAGCTCGTTTCCCGATCAAACCAGCCAAATCTTTTAAAAGCAATGGTTTCAACCTCAAAATCAGATAGCCTGCGCATTTCCCATCCCAAGTGTTGGTTGATCTCAATGCAAACTTGGAACGCCTCTAAGGCCGAGCTTACCCCCCAAAGGGTAGACTCTTGGAAATCGTAGTCGAATTCAGATTTCTTGGCCATACCATGGATTTTTACTTTTGAATGAAAGGAGCTTTTGTTACCACTGCTTTCATCAATTTGCCGCGAATATCCATGTAAATTTCTGTTCCTGACTTCGAAAAAGGGGTAGCAACGTATGCCATTCCGATGATTTTTCCGGAAGTAGGACTTTGGGTTCCGGAGGTAACTTCACCCATTTCATTTCCGTTTTCGTCTTTCACGATGCAGTGTTGACGCGCAATACCGCGATCGATCATTTCAAATCCAACCAATTTGCGCGTTAGTCCGGCTTCTTTTTGCTTCAACAAATAATCTTTGTCGATAAAATCTTTGGTGAATTTGGTGATCCAGCCCAGCCCCGCTTCCAGCGGAGAGGTTTCGTCGTTGATGTCGTTTCCGTACAGGCAAAATCCCATCTCTAAACGCAAGGTATCTCGGGCTCCCAAGCCAATCGGCTTGATGCCGAAATCCTTACCTGCCTCGAAAATGGCATTCCACATTTGTTCAGCAACGGCATTGGGGAAGTAAATTTCGAATCCGCCAGCGCCGGTATACCCGGTTGCAGAAATAATGATGTCGTTCATACCGGCGAACGTTCCCACTTGGAAACTGTAGTATTCCATGCTACCCAAATCGATTTGGGTGAGGGATTGCAATGCTTCAGCCGCTTTCGGACCCTGAACGGCCAACAACGACGTGTCATCGCTCAAATTGGTCATCTTCACTCCAAAAGAATTGTGGGAAGAAATCCAGTTCCAATCTTTTTCGATGTTGGAAGCATTCACCACCAACAAGTATTTGTTTTCCGACATGCGGTAAACCAAAAGATCGTCAACGATTCCGCCTTTGCCGTTGGGCAAGCAAGAATATTGAACTTTCCCATCGATCAGAACCGATGCATCGTTGGAAGTGACTTTTTGGATCAAATCCAAAGCGCCTTCGCCTTCCAACAAAAATTCGCCCATGTGAGAAACGTCGAAAACCCCAACGTCGTTTCGAACGGTATGGTGTTCTTGAATGATTCCCTCGTAGGAAACGGGCATATTGTATCCTGCGAAAGGAACCATTTTGGCTCCCAATGCAGTGTGAACGGATGTTAGTGCAGTGTTCTTCATGGTTATAGAATTAACATGGAATCGCCGTAAACGGAGAAACGGTATTCCTCTTTAATGGCTAATTTGTAAGCTTCCATCACCAAATCGTAACTTCCAAATGCAGTGGCCATCATCAATAAGGTGGTTTGAGGCAAATGGAATCCGGTGAAGAAAGCGTTGGCAATTTGGAAATTGTACGGTGGAATGATGTATTTATCGGTCCAGCCTTGGGCGGGTTTTAAACGGTTGTTCGCCGAAACCGACGATTCAAGCGTGCGCAAAACGGTTCCACCAACGGCCAAAATGCGTTTTTTGCCTTCCAAAGCGTGGTTCACCAAATCGCAAGTGGCAGGATTGATTTCGTAGCTCTCCGATTCGGGTTTGTGTTTGGTGAGGTCTTCAACTTCCACCATACGCAATCCTCCCAAGCCAGCATGAAGGGTAATTTCTCCCACTTCGATGCCTTTCAACTCCAATCGTTTTAAGAGCGGTTTGTCGAAATGCAGACCAGCAGAAGGAGCTGCAACCGCTCCAACGTGCTTGGCAAAAACGGTTTGATAATCCTCTTCGTCGTTTTCGTTGGTTCCACGACCAATAACGGGAGGAACCGGGGTTTCGCCCATGGTGTACAATACATCGCGAAGTTCTTCGTCGGTACCTTCAAAAATGAAGCGAATGGTTCGGCCGCGGCTGGTGGTATTATCAATAACCTCGGCAACCAATTCGTTTTCTTCTCCAAAATACAGTTTGTTTCCAACGCGAATCTTACGAGCAGGATCAACCAAAACGTCCCAAAGACGCATTTTTTTGTTCAATTCCCGAAGCAAGAAAACTTCAATCATGGCACCGGTTTTTTCCTTGTTTCCGTACATTCGGGCCGGAAAAACTTTGGTGTTGTTAAAAACAAATGCATCGCCCTCGTCGAAATACTCCAAGATGTCTTTCACTTTTTTATGGGAGATGGTTTTTGTCTTCCGATCAATCACCATCATTCGGCCTTCCCCACGGGAAACCGGTTCAGAAGCGATCAAATGTTCGGGTAAATCAAATTTGTATTCAACAAGTTTCATAAATGAATGGAGGGTAAATGATACCAAAAAAATCGGGCGCAAGATACGAATTTTTTCCCGTCCTCCGTTCCTTTTTTGCAAACAATCGCCCGCCGTTTCATCCTATCTTTGTACCATGCATTTTGGAATTCTCCATGGCCCTAACCTTCAGTGGTTGGGCATTCGCGAACCCGAGATTTACGGGTCGAAAACCCTTCTCGATTTAGAGAATGAAATCAAACTCGCCTTTCCCATTCACACGTTTACGTTTTTTCAAAGCAACCACGAAGGGGAATTGATCGATTTCCTCCACGAGAATCGCTCCAACGTCCAAGGTTGGGTGATCAACCCGGGAGGGCTGGCCCACAGCAGTGTTGCTTTGGCAGATGCCCTTCGAATTGTACAAGGGCCGGCCATCGAAGTTCACCTTTCCAACGTTTTTCAGCGGGAATCATTCCGACATTCCCTCATCACTGCATCTTCCTGCATCGGTTGTATCTCTGGTTTGGGATTTTCAGGATACCATTTCGGCATTCAAACCCTTGAAAAAAAATTGCATGAATAAACTTTTTGTTCTTTTTTGCCTTCTCCCAATTGCTCTGTTTTCCCAACAAAAAATGACACTTTCGGGTTACGTTACCGACCAAAAATCGGGGGAGCGATTGCCGTTCGTATCGGTCTTTGATACGGTGAGCAAAAAAGGGATTTACACCAACAATTTCGGATTCTTCTCGTTAACCCTTCCCGCTGGAAAGGCGGTGCTCAAGGTTTCTTGCATTGGGTTTAAGTCGGAAATTCGAAGTTTTACAGCCGGGAAAACCGAAGTTTGGAATGTAGAATTGGGAGTAGGAGAAACCCTTTCCGGGGTAGATATTACCGCCGATGCCGCCATTGAGCAACGAACGCAAATGAGTACTATCGATATTCCTGTTGCTCAAATCAAAAAGATTCCCGCATTCATGGGCGAGGTGGATGTGATCAAAGTACTGCAACTTACCCCAGGCGTTCACAGCGGGGGAGAAGGCTCCACCGGAATGTACGTTCGCGGTGGCGGCCCCGATCAAAATCTCATTCTTTTGGATGGGGTTCCTTTGTACAACGTGAGCCACTTGTTTGGTTTCTTTAGCGTGTTCAATGCTGATGCTTTGAAAAGTGTTCAACTCACCAAAGGAGGGTATCCGGCTCGATACGGTGGCCGTTTGAGTTCGGTGTTGGACATTCAAATGAAGGAAGGAAACAACAAAGAATTTCATGGAGAAGGAAGCATCGGTTTGGTTTCTTCTAAACTTACCCTCGAAGGTCCCATTTTGAAAAACAAGGCCTCGTACATTGTCTCAGCCCGAAGGACTTACATCGATATTTTGGCTGCACCCATCATTGCCATCGCTACTCAAGGACAAGGAACGGGGGGGTATTATTTTTACGATTTAAATGCGAAGGTGAATTGGGAAATTTCGCCCAAGGATCGCATTTATTTGAGTACTTACAACGGAGACGATAAATTCTACGCATCTTCCAAAACGCAAAGTTTTCAATACGAAGAGCGATTTAAATTTGGTTTGGCATGGGGAAATTCCATGTCGGCCGTTCGGTGGAACCACCAATACTCCCCCAAATTGTTTTCCAATGTTACCGCCACCTACAGCCGATATCGCTATGAAGTGTCGGCAAACAGTTATTCCAAAAGGTTCAATGGTCAACAGGTGTTAACCGAGGAGTTCGATTTGCGTTACTTCTCGGGAATTCGGGATTTTGCGGTAAAAATGGATTTTGATTATGCACCGCATCCCGATCACAGCGTGAAGTTTGGAGTGAATTCCATTCACCACCGCTTTACTCCTGATGCCATTACGCAAAAGTATAATAACGGGGTCAATCAATTCGATACGACCCTTTCGCCTTCCGCTCCCATCAATGGTATTGAATCGTTTGCTTATGCGGAAGACGAATGGAAGGTGAATTCAAAATTCAATGTGGCCTACGGCCTTCATTTCTCTACGTTTTTTGTGAATGAAAAATGGTACCACAGCTTACAGCCGAGGGTTTCCATGCGCTATTTATTACCCGGAAGCATTGCCTGGAAGGCTTCGTATGCGAAAATGCAGCAGTACATTCACTTGTTGAGCAATTCTGGAATTTCTTTGCCTACCGATTTGTGGTTGCCAGCTACCGATAAAGTTGCTCCCATGGTTTCGAATCAATGGGCAACGGGGTTTGCTAAAGGGTTGAAAAACAACGAATACGAATTGAGTTTGGAAGGGTACTACAAAACCATGACGAACCTCATCGAATACAAAGAAGGAGAGAGTTTTTTAGGTAGTTCCGATTGGCAAAACAAAGTTGAAACAGGAGGAAAAGGTTGGAGCTACGGTTCGGAACTTTTCTTGCAGAAGAAAACGGGAAAACTTTCCGGTTGGGTGGGTTACACCTTGAGTTGGACTTGGAGGCAGTTTGAGAATTTAAACGACGGTTTGAAGTATCCGTACCGTTACGACCGCAGGCACGATGTTTCTGTGGTAGCGAGCTACGAGTTGCGGGAGAATTTAACCGTTTCTTTTACTTGGGTTTATGGAACGGGAAATGCCATGTCTTTCCCTCGTAATTCCTTCAACTTGCCCGGATCCTTTGGAGGAGGTTCAGGATTTTACGATTACGGGCAACGAAATAGTTACCGAATGCCGCCGTACCACCGCATGGACTTGGGCATGAATAAAACCAAGAAGCGCAAATGGGGAGATGAAACCATCAACATCAGCATTTACAATGCTTACAGCCGACTCAATCCTTACTTCATTTACATTTCCAATTTCGACCGTTGGGGAAATCCATCCCGAACCGTAAATCAAGTAAGCTTGTTCCCCATCATTCCATCCATCTCTTACGGATTTAAATTTTAAGTCATGAAAAGAATTCTTGCTATTTTAGTCTTATTCCAATCTTTTTCGTGCACCAAAGTCATCGACTTGAACATTCCCGATGAAGCACCGAAGTTGGTGGTTAACGCTCCCTTCAATTCTGATTCAAGTTGGAAAATTTTGGTTGGGAAATCGGGACCTTCGGTTGGGGTGGTTACACCAGTAACGTCCATTTCCAATGCTTCGGTATCGCTCAAAGCGAATGGCACCCCGCTATCCGGTTGGGTCGTTGAAAAGGAATTGTCGTTTGGCGGGGGCTGGAGCCCTACGGCCGATACCCTGTTTTTCTTTACGCTACCCGGGCAAAAACCAGCGGCCGGAACCGTGTATCAACTTGAAGTTTCTGCACCCAACACCGAAACGGTTTCGGCATCTGCCCAATGCGTAGCACCTGTTTCTTTGGACAATATTGTGAGAAAAGATTCAACGGCCTTCCTCAATCAGGATTATTTTAATGAATGCACGTTTCAAATTTCCGATCCTTCAGGAAGTAATGATTATTACCAGCTCCAATTGATTGTTAATGATTCTTTTGTCCCCTTTCCATTTCCACAACCCTTTTACACCAATGATTTGATCATCAATGAATTTACCGATAAAGGCGCTTTTGGCCCGGATAAAACTTCATTGGGTTTCTATTTGGATGAGCCTTTTTTCTCAGATGCATTTTTTGATGGACAAACCAGGTCGTTTAAAATTCATTATCCGAGCTATTACCACATTACCTCAAGTCAGGTTAATTTGGTTTTGATTCGTTATTCCAAAGTTTTGTTTACCCACGAGCGCAGTTTGAGAATGCAACAAGAGGTGGGAAACAATCCATTTTCCGAACCGGTAAGGATCATCTCTAACATTCAAGGCGGGTTGGGAGTGTTTGGTTCGAAAGCAACGAGTTCGCATGAATTGGTTAAGTAATCTTCTTTTCTTTTTCTTTGTTGGTTTTTCGGGTTGTGCTTTTGGCCAAACTTGGAAATCCATTCCGAACCGTACTTTTGGAATTACTCCCCAATACCAAACCATTTTAACCGATAAATGGGGAAAGACCCATATTTTCATCGGATATCGCCGTGGAAATTCAACCGTTGGAAAGAACAACCCGATGGTTTACTACCAGGTGGAGAGCAAAAAACTTCAGATTTTTGATATGATTGAAGGGGTTTTGGACCCACCGAAATACGATTCTGCCGCTGATGCTTTTGTTGGATTGAATCGGCAACCCATGCTCATTTGGAAGCTTACTTCCGGAAAAGATTCGGCAACCCTCGAGTTTTTAACCAAAGGAGAAAATAGGGTGTTGGATAACATGAGTTTCCATTGGAAAAAAGAAAACGATGGTTGGTATTATGGCACAGCAACCCCCAAGGGTCGATTTTTCCGGTTTCATCTTCCATCGGGGAAAATTGAAAATATAGGACAAGCCGAATTTTTAAATGGAGCAAAGAATGTTCGAAGAACCAGTTTTTATTCGGTAGTTACACCCAAAGGTTGGGCCATGAATTACCGGGACGATAAAAATGGAGGGTATTACGTGTATTACCAAAACCGAGACGGCAGCCAGAAATACACGGTTTTTCTAGGTAAAGAACTCACTCCATCACCCATTCTCCGATCCAAAAATGGGAGCGAAACCATTGCCGTTCGGGTGAAAAACACACAGAAAAAAGTAGAATGGAGATTTTTTGATGAGCGTGGAAATCAATTAACCGCTGCTTCCGTTCGTTTTCCGGAAGATTTTGAACAACAAGGTACTCCAACCATTTCGAAATCAGCCAACCTGAAAAAAGTCGCATTGAACGGAGCGAAAGGCGTTTGTTCCTACTTGGTCAATGGGAAACCTGGAGAATTTGCCTTTAACCTTCCAGTGGATCTTCAAAAAATGGAATGGGTAGTTCATCACCCCAAGTGGGGATGGGTAGGAACCAGCGGAAAATATCAAGATGTCTATTTCCTGGATTCCACTACGGAATCTGCCAAGTTTTCTTTCCGAAATGATGCCATTTCTACCTACGCCCTTGGCGGAACCGAACAGCTCATCATTGCCGGTTACCCATCAAAAATAGCCCTGTTCGACGGTGATTCTTTGAATTTACTTGTTTCAAAAAACGCCTTCCCCAAATATTTCATTTCCATTGCAGAATCAACCCCTTTTGTGTATTTCTTGGGAAAAAATGACCGAGATCGAACCGGGTTCGAGGTATGGCGGTACCATTCCCAAACCAAAGTTCTGGATCAACCTTGGGAAGTGAAATTAGATTCAGTTTTTACAATGGTAAAAGGGGAAGGACTGGTAATCAACGGAAAAAAAATCCTTCTTTTTTGTCGAACAAAAGCGGAAGAACAGCTCAAAGCCTTTGAACTCACAAGCAATGGGGTTGAAACCGTTGACTTACCAAGGGGAATTCGAAGTTTATCGGGAAATTTTTCTTACGCGATTCATCCGGAATCGGGTTTGATTGGAGCTTGGTTCAAAGATTCCATTTTGATTGGCAATTTAAGGGATGGAAAAGATTTGGGTAAATGCTTCGTTGGTACTGTTCAAAAGGACAAAAATGCACCCAATAAATCGGTCCTTGCCTTCGTTCAACCCGATCAGCTGTTGATTTCAGGTTGGAATGAAAAAAAGAAAAAGGGAGAAGTTCAACTTGTAGATTGGAAGAAAAAGAAGAACGTTGTTTTGAAGGATAATTGGGAACAACCACGACCCTTTTCCATGAATGGGAAGAAGGAAGTACTTTTCTTTGGAGGTTCTCTTTCGCAAAATGAAAGATTCGAGCTATTGACTTTACCTGCAAGGAAGAAATGAAGATTTTGTATTTCGGACACGAGGTGGGCAATCAAATGGCCTTGTACGCTCAGGAAGCCAGGAACCGCGGACACGAGGCCATTTCCGTGAACATAGGAAAGGATGAACGTTTTTTTTCCAATGAATACAATTTCCAACAGAAAGGCATTTTCTTGGATTTTCGACGGCTTTGGTTTGCCCTTTATGCCATTTTCCACTTCGATGCTTTCCATTTTTTTTACGGTGTATCGTTGGTCTCGGTTTGGAGGTTCCACCACTTGGATTTGTGGTTATTGAAATTACTCGGCAAGAAAGTGGTGGTTCATTTTCGGGGATCTGAATTGGTCAATCCGCAACATTATCAGCATTTATCGGGCGAAAAAAAGTTCGACATAGAACCGGAGCATCTTTCTCCAAAGCGATTGAAATGGGCTCATACTTGGGAGAAATACGCCGATGTTATATTGGTTTCCACGCCCGATTTATTGGGTGTTTCGCCACGTGCAACGTGGATGCCTCAGGTGATTGATGTTTCCGAGTGGCCGTTCGTTCATCGAGATTTTTCTACTCCATTGGCCATTCATGCTCCAACTCGAAGGAATTTAAAGGGAACACCCTACTTTGAAAGGGCCGCTCAACAACTCCATATTCCTTTGGAGATGATTGAAGGAAATGCAACACCCATGCAGGCCATGAACCGTGGAAACCTCGGATTCGATCAATTGATCATCGGTTGGTACGGAAAGGTTGCCGTTGAAATGATGGCCATGGGCATTCCAGTAGTTGTTCACATCCAGTCGGATTATTTGCCCACCGGCATTGGTGAGGTGCCGGTCATCTCAGCGAATACAACGAATTTGACTGAAAAATTAGAGGATTACTTGTCCTGGCCGAACGAAAAGAAAAAAGCCCTAGCCGAGGAGGCCAGGACTTTTGTTGAAACCCATCACAACATTCACCAACAAATGGATCGGTTGATGATGTGGTATCGGAAGGATTAAATTTTGTTTAAGGCATGCTGAATGAACTGATTCAATTCCTTTCCTCGAAGCATGCCTTGCGATAATTTCGCTACATCTACCAAATACTTCCACGATTCGGTTTGATTTTCTTCGGGCATTTCCATCACTTTTTTAATCAAGGGATGTGCGGTATTGATCACCACATCGTGCATCATGGGCATGGACCCAAACATCGATTTCCCACCCAATGCTTCCATATCGTGCATGCGTCGCATGAATTCGTTCATGGTGATGGTAATGGGGTGAACATCCAATCCGCAAGCTTCGGTTTTTACCACCAAACTTTTGTCGTTTTCTAAAAGTTTTTCAACCTTTTCTTTCACCGTTTTCGCTTCTTCTTCCCCAATTAAACTAGGAATGACTTCGTCTTTTCCAATGATTTTATCGATGGGTTCTGAATCGATGCGTTTGAACCGAACTTTTTCTAATTTTTGCTCCAAATTTCCAATCCAGTGCGGATCGATGGCATGGCCTAGTTCCAAAATGGAGTAGGAGCGAGCGATGGCTTGTTCAATGGCAGCAGTTTGTTGGTCTCGATTTGCAAAATACAACACGATTTTATTGCCATCTTTATCGGTTTGATTTGCAGAAATGAGGTTTTCGTATGCAGGCCAATCGTGCAATTTTCCATCTTGGTCTTTCACCAAAAAGAAATCTTTCGCTTTCTCAGAAAACTTCTCTTCGGTTAACATGCCGTATTTCACGAACAAATCCAAATCCGCCCATTTTTCTTCAAAGCCAGCGCGGTCGTTTTTGAACAATTCCGCTAATTTGTCGGAAATCTTCTTGGTGATGTGTGCCGTAATTTTCTTTACGTTTCCATCGGTTTGCAAGAAAGAACGGGAAACGTTCAACGGGATATCGGGAGAATCGATAACTCCGTGCAGCAAGCGCATAAAATCGGGAACAATTTCCTCTACCGAATCGGTAATGAATACCTGATTGCTGAATAAACGGATTTTGTTTTTATTCGGATCGAAGTCGGCTTTGAACTTCGGGAAGTAAAGAACTCCGGTGAGGTTAAACGGAAAATCAACGTTTAAGTGAATCCAAAACAGGGGTTTTTCGTGGAAGGGGAACAGTACCTCGTAAAAATTGAGGTAATCTTCGTCGGTTAATTCGCTGGGTTTTTGCGACCAAATGGGCTTGGTTTGATTGATGATGATAGGCTCTGTAATTTCTACAGCATCGTCGCCTTCGCCTTCCTTACGTGTTTGGGTGCCAAAATGAATAGGAACAGGAAGGAACAGGCAATATTTTTGAAGGATTTCGTTGATTCGAGATTCTTGCAAATACTCTTCAGCATCCTCAGAGATGTGCAAGGTAATGGTGGTTCCACGTTCGGTTCGGGTGCCTTCCGAAATTTCAAATTCGGTGCTTCCATCGCAGCTCCAGAAGGCGGGTTGGGCTCCTTCTTGGTAACTCAAAGAATCGATGGTGACTTTGGAGGCGACCATGAAAGCCGAGTAAAAACCGAGGCCGAAGGCGCCGATCATCGTTTCTTCCTTGAGTTTGTCTTTGTAGGTTTCCATGAATTCGGTTGCTCCCGAAAACGCTACTTGGTTGATGTATTTGTTGATTTCATCTGCGGTCATTCCCAATCCACGGTCGATGATGGTTAGTGTTTTGGCATCGTGATCAATTTGTACATCGATGAACAAATCGCCCAATTCTTTGGAGAATTGCCCCATGTTTGCCAATGCTCTAATTTTTTGAGAGGCATCTACCGCGTTGGAAACGAGCTCTCTTAAAAATACTTCTTGATTGGAATAGAGTGATTTTTTAATGATCGGAAAGATGTTTTCCGTGTTAACTGAAATGGTTCCTTTCATACGATTGATTTTTTAAATCTTTTGCAAGGATTTTGCCATTTACGATTTGCTGACAAATTGACAATAAAAAAGCCGGTTCCTGCGACAGAACCGGCTGTAAAATAACCTAAGCTGCGAACTTAGTGACTAATTACAAGGCGTTTGGTGATGGTTTGTTCGTTGGAAATCATTTGAACAAAGTACACTCCAGCAGGCACAGCATTGATGTCTAAATTCATCAAATTGTTACCAGCAGTGGTTGTTTGGTAGTAGGTCTGAGCTACTCGTCCCATTTGATCGATGAAACGAATTTGAGCCTGACCTGCTTGAGTAGCGTTGAACTCAAGATTCACCATGCTGTTAGCAGGGTTAGGGTAAATGTTTACGTTGTTGAGGCTTTCTTCATCGGAACCAGAGATGGTTTGTTGTGTACCATCTTGATTCATGCGGAAGGTGGTAGAACCAATCTGAATGGTTAAGGTGTATTGACCAGAAGCATTGGTTGCATTGTTGTAGCCTTGAATTTTCACCAAGTATGTTCCAACTGTACCGTTGTTTAATGTCATGGATTCAGAAGTTGTACCGGTTTTTACAGAAGAAGCTAAAACTCTGGTTGAGTTGTTTGAACGATACAAATAAATATCGTAATCAGCTGGAAGGTTGGTTAATGTAACTTTGATGTTTTTTGCAGCAGTAGTATTGGCAAAAGAGAACCAATCGATATCTCCAGCTGGACAAATTAGTCCATTTCTAGTTCCTGCAACGGTTGAAGAAACAGTTACAGCTTTTGCAGTCGCAGCCGTGTTGTTGGATTCAAAAGCATCTACACCGCAACCGGTTGAAGAAAGTGTAGAGAAGGTAACGGTAGCAGAATAAGCACTTGTTGTTCCTCCAGAGCAAACAGATTGAACTTGAAACTGGTAGGAGGTTCCTGCAGTTAGTCCTGTAAGAGCCAACGATGTTGCAGTAGTAGAAGTAGTAGTCCAAGTTGTAGCTGTAGCTAATTTGTATTGAACGTTGTAGGAAGTAGCTCCAGTGCTGTTCCAGTTGAGGGTTGCGGTGGTGTTTGCTACGTTGGAAGAGGTTAATCCATTCGGTGCAGAACAAGTTGTTCCACCGGTTGGTGCTGTTCCTCCAAGAGAGGTTGCTAAAGTGGCACGAGATCCACCCGCAGCAAGAACAGCTTGCATGCGCAATTTTTGTTTAGCTGTGAACATATACATGCACGCATCATCGGAATAATCCATGTAGTTCATGAATAAGTCACCGTTCACATTTTGACAAGTCACTTTTGGGTGAGTTGGGCAACCGTAGTTGGAAGTTTGTTGGGTTGGGGTATCGTCTACAAGGTCGTTACCGCAGTTTGCATCTCCCCAAATGTGGCGAAGGTTCAACCAGTGACCAACTTCGTGGGTAGCAGTTCTTCCTTTATTGAAAGGAGCAGAAAGCGTACCTGTGCGTCCGAAATATTGGTAACCAACCACTACACCGTCGGTAATAGCAGAACCACCTGGGAACTGAGCGTAACCCAATAGACCACCGCCAAGGTTACAAACCCAAATGTTCAAATACGAACCTGCTGGCCATGCATCATCTCCACCGCGTGAAGAATATTTCACGTAGTCGTTGGAAGACCAAGAAGTAACGGTCGTTGATTTGCGAATAATTCCGGTGGTTGCGTTTCCGTTAGGATCGCGTTTTGCTAAAACGAAGTTGATTTCGCAATCGGCCTTCAAACCTGCAAAAACGGAAGGAGTGTTTACATTATCAGCGTTTAAAAGACGGAAATCTTCGTTTAAAACAGCGATTTGAGAAAGGATTTGAGCATCGGTGATGTTTTGAACAGCGGTGTTATAAAGTACGTGAACAACAACAGGAATAGTAATAACTGCTTCGGTTGAACCTTGGTGGTTGCGAACGAATTCGGCCGTGTGTTCTTCAATTTCACCCATTTTGGCTGCGTAGGAAGGATCTTCAGTTTTTAAACGCTCCAAAACTTCCATGGATCCACAATTGCGTTGAGCTTGAGCTCCTAAAACTGCGATGATGGCGGCGAAAACGATGAACAACTTTCTCATAACTTCTACTTTTAAAAACCTTTCTCTGTAAGGTTATGGTTCAAAGTTAACAAAAAAATTCAAACCTCCAAACATTGAATTAAAAAAAATCATATTTATCTTTTTTCCTTTCCTTGGTTTCTTGAGATTTTATTTGAACTTGATTGCCTGGTATGTTGAATTTAGTTGTTGAAAAACGTTGTTTCTGTGTCCATATTACAGTTTTTTTAGATTTCTTGCGTTTTAGGATTCTACCTATTGGGGAATCCGATTTTAAAAATAGTGAAGTTGAAAAAAAATCCTACATCCTTTGATCATTTGTAATGTGGGAAGAGGTTGCTCAATAATTTTGTTGAATTACCTTTGTTTCATGATGAATAAATACAGCACCATCGTTCGCCCCATTTTGTACGGGTCGTTGGCATTGTTCAATGCCGTGGTTTACTTGGGAAAGATTGAGAAATTGTATTTAGGAGGAAGCGCCTCCAACAACTTGATGTTTGCCTGTATTTTCTTGGTTCTATTGGGCATTCACTTCTGGATGAGCAAACGCCTCCAAAAATTAGCGGAGAGGAAGAAGTAATTCAATGCTGCCTTTTCTTAAATCGTTTTCAGAATAATTCTGAATCAAAGAATCCAAAGAGTTCCATTTGCTATCCGAAAAACGAGGGGTTCGTTTTAGTTTTAATTTGCCATCAACCACCGTTGCGGGGATTCTCGTTGGAAACAAATTTTCCTTTCCGTCCCATACACCGCAATGGATAAGCTGCTCTTCCCAGGTTCCCCTCCCTATTTTTTTCGGAGCGGCTAAAGTTTTGGGAGTAGCTAAATCACTAACAACCAACTGTTTATCCTGGTCATCGGTTCCGGAAAACAGTTTTTCCTTTCGAGATTGATCGGTTGCGTCGATTTCGATGGGTGGTTCCGAGTTCAATGCAACCGCATTCGGTTGATCCTTTTCAACCAAAGGTAGAGCATCGTTAGTATTCGACTCAATTTTTGGAGGATCCTGGTGACGAATCGTGGGGATTGGATTTTTGGTTTCTTCTTTAGATTCCAACAACGCAATAGGTTCTTCACTTTTCGGTTTGGGCGCATTGGCCAAAATTTCTTGTTTTGTTGGTGAAGTTGTTTGAAACAAAAAAACCGAAGCAGTTACTAAGATGATGGCACTGGCCGCAACCCAAATCCAAGGAAAACTTTTTGTGGTTGAAGCCGCAATGCCCAGCTTCTTTTCCAAAATTTCAAGCCCTGATTCAATTTCTTCTTGACTTCCTATGTAATCCAAACCATCGGCAGCTTCTTTCTCGTAGGGAATCGAAAGCTTTTGCTGGGAGGCACGTTGCAAAAATGATTTTCGATCGGTCATGACTTCCATTGTTTTTCCATCAATAAACGTAGCATCCGCTTTCCGTTTTGAAGATGGGTTTTGACTGATTTAAAATCCAATTGGGTCATTTCCTGAATTTCAGAATACGATTTATTCTCCAAAAAGAACAAAGAAACACACTGTTTTTGGTTTCCTTGCAATTGTTCAAGGCATTGCTCCAAACACAAAAGCAAGGTTTCTTTTTCTTCCACTTCTAACAGATGATCGGTGCTGGCTATTTCCACAAAATTCTCCAAAGATTCTTCCTGCGGTTTTCTTGATTTACTTCTCAAATGAGATAAAGCCATGTTTTTGGTCACCATGCTTACCCACGCGGGAAAATCCAAAATGTTGAATCGGCAGAGATCCACCTGCAACTTTAAATACAAGTCGGAAACCAAATCTTCGGCCTCCATTTTGTTTTTCAAATATTTCAGGGAAATTCCCAACGAAAGGTGCAGGTAACGCCGAAAGAGTTCCGCTAAGGCATCGGCCTTTTGCTCTTGGCAATAAACCTTTATCAATTCCGAATTGGAAAGACTTTTCATTCTCCCAAACCAACTTTTAATGCGAATCGATCACCATTTTTCACTTTTGCTTCCATCCAATAAACTCCCTTGGGCAACGGAGGAGGAATCAAATTCATGGATTCAGATTTGGTGAACACCACTTGCCCTTGCATGTTTACGATGCTCCAGTTGGCAGGTTCGCTCAACACATATTGAAACCCATCCCAAGGAATGCTGTTGATAGGCATGGAACCGTTTTCATTCCAACGCATTTCAAAGAAACCGCCATTTTCCCAATTTGCTTGCAGGTATTGGGTAGATGAAAAGATGGGAATGCGTTGCTTTCCCGCCTCCGGTGCTTGTTGGTTAACCGAAATGGATTGGGGAGCCGATTCAAGGAAGGATAACTCTCCGTTTTCGAGAAGGTAAGTGGGGAAAATTTCTAACGGAAGATGGCGCTGACGCTCTACCGGAGTTGAGGTTTGAACGGTGTTACTGGATTGAGATGTTGCTCCCATAACGGCGGTTAATCCGTTGGAGGTGTTGAGGGAATGAGCACCGTATTGCGTATTCCCTGTTTGATAACCTCCAAAATAAACCTTGTTTTGATGCGCAAAAAACGCGGTCGCCAAATTCCCCGATGACGGATTGGGGCGCAGCCACCACCAAGCATTTCCAGAGGTATCAACACTTCCAAGGATTCCATTGATGGAATTGGGCGAGGTGGTCGTAATTTGATCAAACTGAAATTGAGTTCCGGCATATCCGCCTAAAAACAATTGATTTTGAGCGTATTGAAGGGTTGTCATTCGTTCAAATCCACCCAAAGAACTTCGGCGAATCCAATTCCAATTTCGTCCTCCTTCACTCCATTCCGCTAAAAAGAAATCTTCGTTGGTTGCGTTGGAGAATCGTTGGTTCCGAAGGATTAAATCCCTGCTCATCGACCCCGTGATCCATAGTTTATCCCGTCCATTGCCAGTAATTCCCCACACGTATTCCAATCCGCTTCCACCAATGTTTTCGGCTCCAATGGTGCTGCCATTTATCGCGTTCAATTCAAAAAACAACCCGTTGTAGGTACCCGAGGAGGATAAACCAAAAGCACCTGGAGTTCGCATCGCACCAAAATACCCGGTTCCAAAAATTTTCCCGTTTTGATGGTAAATCTGGGTGCAAACATCTTGGTTTACTCCTCCTTCAGATTTGGACCAAATCACTTGAAAATTCGAGTCAATTTTTGCAATAAACAGGTCGATTTCGCCAGAATTTGAATGAGAAAAAACCTGCCCATTGTACCAACCGCCCAAATAAATGTTCTCGGCGCTATCGAAAACCATGGAGGTGATTCTTCGATTGGAATTGCCGGGCAAGATCCATCTCTTTAAATCTATTCCAGAGGATTTTTCAATTTCCATCAAAACACAGTTTTGGTTGATCGAGGATTGGTTGGATGTGGTGGATTGTGCGTAGGTGAAGCTTGATTTGAATTTCCCTGCTGCCCAAATTTTACCGTTTGGAGAAACGGTAAGGGCCGTAAATTCTTCGTCGTAAATTCCGGCAAATTCTTGGAACCACAAAAGGTTGCCAGCCAAATCGGTAGATAAAAGAAAAGCGTTCGATTTTCGGGGTCCTTTGGTTCGGTAAACGGTGGTTCCAATGGAAAGCGAATCTTCGTAAACGCCCGCCCAAAAAAGTTGATTGCCAAAGGCAGTTAGGTGAGTAATGCGGGCTCTTGAAACCGAATTCAATCCCAAAACCCAATCGTATTGTCCGACCGGTGGAGCCGAAATGATGAACGTGTCGGAGTAAGACGTACACCCGTTGGGATGAAAAAGAGCAGCGCGGTATTGCCCGTTTTGCGTAGCAATCCAATTTCCTTGATTCGTAGATCCCGATAAGGTTGAAAACGCACCTCCACTTGAAAATTGCCATTCCCAGTTTGCCGCAGTGGATGCTAATTGCATTGGAGAACCGATTCGTTTGCTGGTTCCAGTAATGCTACCAACAAAGGAGGGCTTGGCATAAATGATTTTGGGTGATGAGGTATCGGTACAACCCAATCCATCCGATACCACAACGCGGTAACTGCCCGGTTGTTGGACATGGATCACCGAAGTGGTATTTCCAGCATTCAACCATTGAAAGGAAAGGGAACTTCCTGAAGCCGTTGCTGAAAGGTTTACACTTTCCCCCAAACAAATGGAATCTTTTAGGGAAGAAACCATGATTTTTAATCTGGAAACTCCTTGAAGATTTCGGCAAGAACGATTTTGACCAGCTTCCACGAATGCCATGGCATTCAGCTTGCCATATCCCCAAAGTGAATTCGGGGTGGCTCCCGTAAAACCATCTCGAAGTGCCGTTTGAATTAAATCTTGTTTGATGGTTGCCCACCCGGCGGTTGGATTCGCTTGAAAATACAAACAAAGTGCTCCGGTAATGACCGCAGCTGCATTGCTGGTTCCTCGCGCACGTCGGTGAAAACAACCGATGGTTGCACGATTATCGGGTGTTGGGACATTGCTCGATCGAGCACCCATGGTGTTGTCGCCGGCACCGCCAATATCGGGTTTTTGAAATCCATCAACATTGGGTCCAAAGCTGCTGTTGAACGAAATGCTTCCAGCAATTTGACTCAACGATTGATCGGCCGTTGTTCCGCAAGGGATCCAAGCCGAGCGTGCGGTGTAGTTGGCCACCGCAATTAAATCTCGGGCGCAATTGAAATAACCGGCCATGTTATGCCGATCATCTGGCCGACGGTATTTGGAAGAATCGGGAAACGCTCGCCCGATGGTGGTGGTGTTCG
Organism: Bacteroidota bacterium; assembly: GCA_947459245.1. GTDB lineage: Bacteria > Bacteroidota > Bacteroidia > UBA7662 > CANHCV01 > CANHCV01. The sequence continues at coordinate 13,443 of CANHCV010000007.1, read as the reverse complement.
TTACCATTCTGCCGTCTTCCGTCCACAAATGAAACGAACCACTTCCAGTGGCTTCGAAACGGTACAATGGGGTTCTTAATCCTGTTGGATTCAAATAGGCGATTTCATGTTCAATCAATACCCGATTGTTGGTGTAGTTGGATGCATAGGTGGTTACAATGCAGTACGGTGTTTGATTGGGATGCCTTAAGGTATCTTTTACCCCGGTGGAAGGGATGTTGCTGATGCTTCGGAAAGGGCTTGAGGCAAAGCGGCGGTACCTCGATCCGCTACCCAAAGTGTCTAAACTAATTCTGAAACGAGCATTGGTTTGCGCAGCTTGAATGTACGTTTGGGTATAAACGGGGTAGGCGGTTGAAGCCGTTAAATAGGTAAAATTGGTGTCTGCAGATAGGGTGTAACCCAAATGGGGGAAGAGGGTAGTGGAGTTGCCGGCAGCGATGACGATGGCTCTTCCAGAATCGGCCTTCGCCAAGGCCTCCAACGCTTGCGAATAGCTGTCGGTTCCATCGTGAGGCCCGTAATTGGAACCCAGCGACAAATTAACGACGCAGGGTTTTTGTTGAGCATAAGCAAACGCAAACATGGAATCGGTTGACGAAATAATGTCATCGAACCATTGCTCGGGGGTAAGATCGGAAACCAAGAGCGACGCTTCCGGAGCAATGCCACGAAATCGGGCGTAGGCATTTCCGTTTCCTACCGCTACCCCTGCCACGTGGGTTCCGTGCCAACTATCGTCGATGGGCAGGGTTGGGTTGCTGATGCTTTGGTTAACTTGAGATTGCGAATATCCGCGGGGTGGAGTAACGTTGTAATCGTAAAATCGCAGAATTCGGGTTAGCGAATCGCCGGGGTTGCGGAAATCGCCGTGGGTGTAATCAACACCCGAATCAACAATTCCCATGATCACTCCTTTGCCGGTGTAAGAACTGCTGAGGTTTCCTTGTCCGGAAAAAACCGAATCAACCCGGCTGTTGAATCGGGCAGAATCATCCATTGCATTCGCGCTTTTTCGGCCTTCCTCTAAAACAATGACCCCTTCCGTTCGAGCTAAATCCAAAAGCCTGAAGGCAGGCAATTCAAATCGGTAAACATTGCCATATTGAGATATTGAAGGAATCCCCCAGTTCTCCAATTGGCTGAAAATTTTTTGTTTTTCCCCCTGAGCATAAACCACAACGCGGGTTGAAGAATCGCTATGGAGAATGGCATTTTGATAAGCTTTGCTGAAAAAAGCATTCAAACGGGGAATGGTTTCTTGAGCGTAAATGAAGGAGGAGGTAAAAAAGAAAATCAGAAATAGGGTCTTCTGCATGAAACAAAAATAAGGGTCGTTGATCAAATTACCACCGCTAAAGTAACGATGCTTACTTTCGCGCCCTTCAGGTTCAGCAGCTGCGAGGCAGCAGCATCCAAGGTGGCGCCGGTGGTGAGTACATCATCAACCAATAAAAAATGTTGATTTACTCTTCGAAAACGTGGATTTAATGAAAAACTTTGGGCCAGTTCTCGGTTCCTTTCCGAACGATTTTTTTTGGTTTGGGAGCTGCTAAATATCGATTTATGAATGATTTTTTGGTGAATGGGAATTTTTAAAGATTCTGAAAGGCCTTTGGCAAAACAAGCGGCTTGGTTGTATCCGCGCTCCCGTTCTTTTTTGGGGTGCATGGGGATGGGAACAAGCCAGTCAACCTCGGTGTACTTCCCCGATTTGGCCAGGTAATTCCCGTAATATCTTCCCAATTCTTCGGCCAATTCGGGATAATAGTGGTATTTGATGCGATGTAAAATGGTTTGAATGGGTGAGTTTTTTCGGTAATGGAACAAAGCATCGATGCGTTGAATGGGAACCCTTCCCCAAAAAATGGCATGCATGGGGTGCTGATTCATTTTCCAGGAGTGGGTGTAAGCTAATTTTTTGTGGCAACCGTAGCATAAAAATCGGTTCCACGTTCGGATGGGCGATTTGCATACCGGACAAATTTTGGGGTACAGGCAATTGCAGAGGTCGAAAAACCACGTGCGAAGCATCTTTTTCATGGTGCGAAATTCGAACGAAAAAAACGGTGAGCCGTATAGAAGCGTTTCCAAATTTTTGAACCATCCTTTTCCCATTGGTGGCTATCTTTGCACACAGATGAAAAAAGGTTTGTTTCTGTTCGCATTTTTGTTTGCCTTGATTCTTTCAAGTTGCAGCGGTTCCAAAGAAGGAAAAACCTCCATTTTGCCCACCGCTGCCGATTCGAATTTGGTGTATTCAAAAATCCATCCCCTTTACCGCTTGGATACCTTGTTGAACAAGCAAGGCGCTACGGCATCTACGCTTTTTCAACGAGCACAAAAGCGCCTTTTTTATGGCGACCCCATCGGGGCTTTGGAAGACATGAAACGCCTTCAAAAATTGGATTCCAACAATGCAGCCTACATGTTGTTGCTGTCGGACATCTATTTGAAAATGGCGGTAAAAACGTCGTGTTCCGACGCGAACCTGTTTCTTCTAAAAGCCCAAAAATTGGATTCTCTAAATCCGGAAATCCTCATCAAAAAAGCCAAGAATACCTTTATTTGTAATCCCGATTTTAAAAATCACCTCGTTGCATTTACGTTATTGAACGATGCGCTCAAGAAAAATGCGCAACTTCCTGAGGCTTATTTTTGGAAGGGAATGATTTATTTGGAAGAAACCAATTACAAACTCGCCATTTCGAGTTTTCAAACGGCCATTGAAGTGGATCCCAGTTATTATTCGGCTTACTTGCAATTGGGTCAACTTTTTGGAGGTGCTTTCAAGGATACGCTTCAAACGGATGATGCCAAGAAAATTGCGATTTCTTATTTGAGCAATGCCATTCAGGTAGATTCTTTTAACGATGAAGCCTTGTATGCCCGCGGATTGTTGTACCAAAATTTGCAGGATTGGGAGCGGGCAAAAACCGATTACGACCGAATTTTAAAGGTTTACCCCACCCAAGTCGATGCCTTGTACAACCGAGCTGTTTGTTTTTTCGCCCTTAAAAACTGGAAGAATTCCGAGAAAGATTTTACCCAAATTCTTCAATTTGATAGTACGTATGCTCCAGCCCTGAAGGGCCGAGCCATGGCCTTCGAGGAAATGGGCGATTTATTCCAATCGGCCCGCGATTACCGAAAAATTTTATTGCAATACCCCAATGAACCCGATGTGCTCCAAGCCTTGGGTCGAATGAAATCCCAAAACTAATGATTCACATTACCTTACCCGATGGTTCCGTACGGAACTACGAAGCCGGAATTACCGGACTTCAGATTGCGCAAAGCATCAGCGAAGGATTAGCACGCGTTGTGCTAGCTATTGAAGTTAATGGAACCGTTTGGGATCTCACCCGTTCTATTCACGAAAATGCTTCCATTCGTCTTCTAAAATGGGACGATACCGAAGGGAAGCAAACGTTTTGGCACTCTTCTGCTCACCTCATGGCCGAGGCCTTGGAAGCGTTGTACCCGGGAATTCAATTGGGGATTGGTCCGCCGATTGAAAACGGATTTTATTACGATATTGATTTCGGCGACCGGGTTTTGACTTCCAACGATTTCGAAGCCATTGAACAAAAAATGAAGGAGTTGGCGAAAAACGATTCGCCTTACATCCGTAAAGAAGTTTCGAAAGCCGATGCAATGGCTTACTTCGAATCCAAAGGAGATCCGTACAAGTTGGAGCTGCTTCGGGATTTGGAAGATGGCCAAATTACCTTTTACGAACAGGGGAATTTTACCGATTTGTGCCGAGGTCCACATCTTCCTAGAACAGGATTCATCAAAGCGGTGAAAATTTTGAGCTTGGCCGGAGCTTATTGGAGAGGAAACGAGAAAAACAAGCAATTAACACGTTTGTATGCCATCACCTTCCCTAAACAAGATGAATTGAAGCAGCACTTGGAGTTGCTGGAAGAGGCAAAAAAGCGGGATCACCGAAAATTAGGTCAGGAATTGGATTTGTTTGCTTTTTCTGAGAAAGTTGGAAAAGGATTGCCGTTGTGGTTGCCCAATGGAGCAATGCTTCGCGATCGTTTGGAGCAATTTTTAAAGCGTGCTCAAACGGCGGCGGGGTATTTGCCGGTGGTAACGCCTCACATTGGAAATAAGGAACTTTACGTTACTTCCGGCCACTACGCCAAGTACGGAAAGGATTCTTTCCAGCCCATTCATACGCCGGAAGAAGGGGAGGAGTACTTCCTTAAACCGATGAACTGCCCTCACCACTGCGAGATTTATAAAAGTAGGCCTCGCAGTTACAAAGATTTGCCGTTGCGCTTTGCCGAGTTCGGAACCGTTTATCGTTACGAACAGAGTGGGGAATTGCACGGGTTAACTCGGGTGCGAGGATTTACCCAAGACGATGCGCATTTGTTCTGCCGCAACGATCAGGTAAAAGATGAGTTCATCAAAGTGATCGATTTGGTGTTGTACGTTTTCAAATCGTTGGGTTTCCAAGATTATACTGCTCAAATTTCATTGCGCGATCCAGAGAACAAGGAAAAGTACATTGGTAAAGATGAATATTGGGAACAGGCCGAACAAGCCATTGTTGAAGCAGCCCAAGAAAAAGGATTGCGTACCGTAACGGAATTGGGAGAGGCTGCGTTTTATGGTCCGAAATTGGATTTCATGGTGAAAGATGCCTTGGGACGTCGTTGGCAATTGGGAACGATTCAGGTGGATTACAATTTGCCGGATCGATTTGAATTGGAGTACACCGGAAGCGATAACATGAAACACCGCCCAGTGATGATTCACCGTGCACCATTTGGTTCGATGGAGCGATTTGTTGCGGTTTTGTTGGAGCACTGCGGGGGTCATTTTCCACTTTGGCTCACCAATCAGCAGTTTACCTTGTTGCCGATTTCAGAAAAATTCAATGAATACGCAGAAAAAGTTTCAAAATTCCTAAATATTTACGAACTTCGCGGTTCGATTGACCATCGGGATGAGAAAATTGGTCGCAAAATCCGTGATGCGGAAACCTCAAAAATGCCCTTTATGCTTATTGTAGGGGAGAATGAGGCCCAAAACGGAACCGTTAGCGTACGCAAACGGGGCGAAGGTGATCTTGGATCGATGTCGATGGAAGCATTCAAAGAATTGCTTCAAAACGAAATCAATAAAGAACTGAACCAACATTAATGGCGTATCCAAACCAAAGAAATTTCAGGGGACCTCGGAAACCTGAATACGAACATGCTCTCAACGATGAAATTCGTGTACCGGAGGTGCGTGTTGTTGGTTTAGGAGAAGAGCAAGATGGGGTTTTCCCAACGCACAAAGCCTTGGCAAAGGCGCAAGAATTGGAAATGGATTTGGTGTTGATCACCGAAAACGCCAACCCACCCGTTTGCCGAATTGTTGATTACAAGAAGTTCTTGTTTGAAAAAAAGAAGAAAGAAAAAGAGCTTAAAGCAAAAACGGCGAAAACCGTTGTTAAAGAAATTCGTTTTGGTCCGAATACCGACGATCACGATTTCGAGTTTAAGCTCAATCATGCGCGCAAATTTTTGCAAGAAGGTTCCAAGGTTCGTGCTTATGTGCATTTCCGCGGACGTACCATTGTTCACAAGGATCGTGGTGAATTGTTGTTGTTGAAATTTGTTCAAGAGTTGGTGGATTTGGGTAAAGTTGAAGCCCTTCCTAAACTTGAAGGAAAGCGCATGTTTGTAATTATTGACCCTAAAAGCGTAAAAAAATAAAAATTCATTGTTATGCCTAAGATGAAAACAAATTCCGGTGCCAAAAAGAGGTTTCGCCTTACCGGAACTGGCAAGATTAAGCGCAAGCACGCGTTTAAAAATCACATTTTGACCAAGAAGTCAACCAAGCGTAAGCGTCGTTTGGCCCATTATGGTTTGGTATCTACTGCTGATGCCCCACGCGTAGAAAGATTGTTAAACATTTAAACCAAGATTCAGTACCAAAGCGTTTTTAACCACTGAAATCTTAGAAAGGATAAACTATGCCACGTTCAGTAAACACCGTCGCATCTCGTAGAAGAAGAAGAAAAATCATGGATATGGCGAAAGGCTATTTCTTAGCCCGTCACTCCGTGTACACCGTAGCGAAAAATGCGGTTGAAAAAGGTTTGAAGTATGCCTACCGCGATCGCCGCACCAAAAAACGCAATTTCCGCTCTTTGTGGATTGCGCGTATCAATGCAGGTGCTCGCATGGAAGGATTGAGCTACAGCCAATTCATGGGTAAAGTTCACGCAGCTAATGTTGGTTTGAACCGTAAGGTTTTAGCTGATTTAGCAATGAATCACCCAGATGCGTTCAAAGCCGTAATCGGTTCCGTAAAATAAGCGGATTACCATCAAAACAATAAGAAAAGCCCTTCGGTATCCGGAGGGCTTTTTTGTTGGAAGTTAGGAAATGATGTTCACTTCCGGTTCAATTTCCACGCCGTATTTTGAGAAAACGGAAGCTTGAATGTCTTTGGAAAGTTGAATGATTTCAGCTCCAGTCGCATTCCCATGGTTAACCAAAACCAAACTGTGGTTTTTGTAGGTTCCTGTGTTTCCAATGATTTTTCCTTTCCAACCGCATCCTTCGATGAGTGAGGCAGCTGAAATTTTTGAAGTTTGATGGTCAACTTCAAAAACGTTGATTTCGGGAAAATTCTTTTTTATTTCTTCTGCTGTTGATTTAGAAATCAACGGATTCTTGAAAAAACTGCCTGCATTTCCGATTTTAGCAGGATCGGGGAGTTTCGATTGCCGAATTTCGATGACGGCTTGGGCAACGTCGGCAATGGATGGGTTGCTGATGTTTTTGTTTTGCAGCACTTCTCCTATGCTTCCGTAGGAAAGATGAAGAGGATGATGGTTTTTCGATAGTTTAAAAACGACAGATGTGATGAGGCAATCGTTTTTTAGTTGGGTTTTAAAAATGGATGTTCGGTAGCCGAATTGAGCATCTTCGTTGGAAATCGATTGAAAGTTTTTCGTTGAGATGCGATAAAAATGTACGGTTTGAATGCTGTCTTTGGCTTCAATACCGTACGCCCCGATGTTTTGCATGGGTGCGGCCCCAACGGTTCCGGGAATGAGGGCGAGGTTTTCAAGGCCGCCCCAGTTTTGGTTCACGCAGTACATCACCAATTCGTGCCAATTCATCCCGGCACCTACTTCAATGAGAATGCTGGAATCATTTTCCTCGATGATGGAGATCCCAACAATTTCATTATGAATCACGGTGCCTTCAAAATGGTCCATGGGTAGGATGTTCGAACCGCCACCTAAAATGAGAATGGGAAGCGAGGCTGATTCAAAGATGGTAGGAATTTGATTCAATGATTTTAAGGAAATAAAATCTTTGCTGAGAGCAGAAATTTGAAAGGAATTGGGCAGGTGATGCATACCGCAAAGGAAACATTTTTTTGGAATTTATGGAAGAATGGTGGGGTGAATTACGCATTTCTTTTGTATTTTCACCCCAAAATCAACCCTACATGAAAAAACTATTCCTTGTTTTCACATTGTTTTTTGTCTTTTTTTCTTCAAAAGGGCAGTATTTAACCACTGTTCCACCGTTAACCGGTGGGAATGGTGCAGGTGGTATTACGTTCAACCTATCGCCAAAAGTAGGGTTGTATGTAGATACCGTTTGGTGTCAGTTCAGCGGATCGGGTACGGCTTCCATTTGGTACTCCCCAACCCCCATCAATGGAACTTCTAGCTTTCCGATTCAAGCTCCAAACTGGGTAGAGCTGGTTGCTAGTTTTCCTGTAAGTGGAGCAGGTTTTGTAGGTGTTCCAGTTTCCGGTGCTATGTCGCCCTTGCTTTCAGGTGGACAAACCTATGGTTTTTACATTGGATCGCCGGTAGGAAGCAACGTAGGTGTAACATACACAACTTGGAATGCCTCTAATTTGGATACATTTACGAATAATGATTTGGTAATTCGCACTGGACAAAACATTGGTTACGGTGGTAATATGCCTACGCCAGTTAACCACCCACGTCAGTTCAACGGTGCTATTTCGTATCGATTTGCAAACGGTACCGATGCGGGTGTTTCCCGATTAATCGCCCCGGTTGCTCCATTCATTGCTGGGCAGAATGTACCCGTTGCAATTGAAATTCGCAACAATGCTTCCAATGCCATTACTACAGCATCTGTTGGATACCAATTCAATAATAATACTCCCATCACGGGTTCTTGGACTGGTAATATTTCCACGCTACAAACAGCTACCCACAATTTTCCAGGTACACTTTCTCTGCCTACAACGGGTCAACACGTTTTGAAAACGTGGGTTAAAGGGCCAAATAACGTGAATCCCGATTTGAATCCGTTCAACGACACCTTGTATACCACCATTTGTTTTGCGATGAATGGAGGAACGTACACGGTAGGTAATCGTACCGGTACCAATTTCAGAACGGTTGCGGATGCCATTGCAGCTGTACAATGCGGTGGTATTGCTGGAAACGTAACGTTTCGAATTGATTCGGGGACCTATACTGGAACTCACACTTTGCGTGGACCGATTGCTGGATTGAATTCTTACATTTTGAGTTTTGAGTCGGCTACGGGTCGTGCTCAAGATGTGGTGATTACCAACCCAACCGGTTGCGTTTTCCGCTTGGATAATGTGCAAAACGTACATTTGAACGATTTAACCATCACTCGTACCGGAACCACTTTTGCTACGGGTGATTACCCTTTGAACATTACCGGTTGTTCCGATATTCGTGTTGAAGGATGCCGATTGGTTCATAACTTGAATGGAGGAAACACGTTCAATCGTACTTTAAATGTTGAGCGTACAAGCAACTCTGTTATCACGAATAATACCATTGAAAATGGGTATTACGGTTTGTATGCTTCAGGTTCTTCTATTTCATCCAGGGACAATACCAATGAGTTTTCGAATAATTTGATCAAAAATTCCGCTTACTATGGAGCGTACATCTTATATCAATCTAGCTTAACCATGTTTGGGAACCGTTTTGAAGATAACTTCACGGGTTATTCAACTTTTTCTTACGGTGGCTATATGATTTCTTGCGACAATGTAAACTTTTACAATAATAAGTTCTTGGGCCAGCAAGGAAATTACGGTTTGTACTTAAGTGCAATGGATGGTGATGCTTCAGCTCCTAATAAGTTTTACAACAATGTTTTCTCTTGTAATTTCAACACGACATCAAACCCCGTTGTGGTTTATGCGAATATTCGACAAGATTCTACGGCAACGGTGGATACTCTTCCTGATTTTCTTTCATTTGTGCACAACACCATCAATATAACCACGAGTAGCAATAACACCGCGAATAATGGAGTTGGGGTATTTTATTTTAATCGTTCTACATTTAACCAACGAGTATTTGCGTTGAGTGGATTAGAATTCATCAACAACAACATTGTGGTGAAAGCCGGTTCTGGATTTACTTTGGACGGAACTTACCGAGCCTTGAATTTCAACGATACGTTCGCGGTGAAGTCGCTCATTTCAGATAACAACAATTATTGGATCAATGGGGGAACCAATCAGCTTTTCCGAGTTGGAACCACCGATTATCCAACTTTCTTGAACTGGAGAGGAACGTACAATCAGGATAATGCATCCTTAACGGTTAATCCCCAAATCGTTTCAGCATTGAATCCGATTCCATCCATTTCATCGTTCAACAATTTGGGATCTCCATCTTACGTTACCGATGACATCTTGGGTGTAGGTAGGAATGTGGTAACTCCAGACATTGGTGCTTATGAGTTCACGCCCATTTCCAACGATGCTGGTGTTGTAAGCATTGATACTCCAACTACCGGATCAGCGGCATGTGGATTTTCTTCTGCTGAGCCGATCCGCATCTCTGTTGGAAGTTTTGGTACCAACGCAGTAAACAACATCATTATTGTTGCTGAATTGAATGGAACGATCATTGGACGTGATACCATTCGAACCATTATTCCAAGTGGAACAGTTATTCAATACACCATGGTCAATGCACGTGCCAACATGGCTGCAGGTGGTAATTACACTTTGCGCGTTTGGTCTATCCGAAATGGTGATATCAATTTCATCAATGATACCGCTTCACGCAGTTATTTCAATCCCATTGTAACCACCTTCCCCTATATTCAATCGTTTGTGGGACAGGCTACAGGTCCAGGATCAAGAACCAATGTTTTGGGATGGAATGTGAATCCGGATAACGGATTTGTATGGAGATGGTTTGCTTTCAATGGCAATTACACCACGAATTCAGGTCCTGGATTCGATAAAACAACGGGTGTAGCCGGTTCTGGAAATTACATGGTTACATATGGGGCAGGTGCAGGACCGGATGCAATTATCGCTTCACCATGTTTTGATTTTACGAATGTTGCGGCTCCAAGGTTGGCATATTGGTATCACATGTTTGGTAGCAATATTGGAACCCTTTATGTTGAAGCTGAGCGAAATGGAAACTGGATTGTGATCGATTCGATTGTTGGACAACAGCAACTTGCAAAATTCGATCCTTGGGCGCGTCGCGTGGTGAGTTTGAATCAATTTGCCCGCTCAACGGTAAAAATTCGTTTCCGAGCTCCTAAAAACGGAACGGGTGGAAATCAATACATCGCGATTGATGATATTGAAATTTATCAAGCTCCCCCAACAGATCTTCAATCAGCCGGATTTATTTCTCCTTCCTCAGGGGTTGGCTGCAATGTTTTGTCGGCCAATCAACAAATCAAAGTCGTGGTTCGCAACCAAGGTTCTGCAACGGCTCGTAACTTTACCGCTGGTTACATCGTAAATAATGGAACTCCAGTTACTCAAACAGTTACCGATTCCGTTCGTGCTGGCGATACCATTCACGTTACTTTCACAACTCGTGCTAACATGGCCGCATTTGGAACCTATAATTTGGTGACCTTCACGGCTTCTCCAGCGGATACCTTAAGAACAAATGATACCACAAGAGCATCCATTGTAAATTCAGTGGTTTCTGCTTTCCCATTTGCTGAAAATTTTGAATCGGGAGTTTCGGGAAGTGGTAATGCTACCGGTACTATGCCTGCAGGTTGGTCGGCTAGACCGAATGGTACTGGTATTTATGGTTGGTATTTGTTTTCTGGATCTACAGGATCAGTTCAAACAGGACCAACTGTGGATAACACGCTCGGTACTACATCTGGTAAATACATTTATACCGAGGCTTCCTATGGGTCAACCACCGATACTGCCTTTATTGAAAGTCCATGTTTTGACTTAACCAATATTTCTAATCCAGCCATTTCTTTCTTTACGCACCGCTATGGTTCAACTTTAGGTACCATGTACATTCAATATTTAAATGGATCGACATGGGTGAATATTGATTCTTTGGTTGGACAAATTCAAACTGCAGAAACAGATCCTTGGGTGAATCGTCGTTATACCTTCAATAAAGGTTCTTTAACTACCACCAAAATTCGCTTTGCATCAACAAAGGGTACATCATTCTATGGAGATATGGCTGTTGATGATTTCTTATTCTTTAACCAGGTTGGAAACGATGTAGCACCCGTTGCTTTGGTATCGCCTGCAAATAACGGTGGTTGTACTTCAGGTGTAGATTCCGTTCGCATTCGAGTAGCTAATTTTGGAACAACCCTTCAAACCAACGTTCCCGTTTCGTACCAGTTGTTGCCTTCTGGAACCATCGTGAACGGTGTTATTCCTCGCATTAATCCTGGAGATACGGCTTTGTTTACCTTTGGTACAACCGTGAATACTTCAGTTGTAGGCTTGTATAACTTCCGAGTTGTTTCAGGTTTAGCTTCCGACCAAACCCGTTCCAATGATACCCTTCTTGCAACGTATAACAATCAAACCATCGTTGCGAACGATACCCAGAATTTTGAGGGTTCCGTTGTTCCTTCCAATATCAATAAAGGTTGGAGCATTCGCAGCGTTTCCGGTTCTACCTACGGATTCCAAATTGCAAACGGTAGCGTTGGTACCACCCTTTCTGGCCCAACAGTAGATAAAACTTTGGGAACAACTCTTGGAAAATACATTTACTCCTACGGTGTAACCGGATTAGCCGGAGATTCAACCATTTTAACCTCTCCATGTATCAATCTTTCTGGAGTTGATACCGCTCGTTTGAACTTCTGGTTCCACATGTATGGTGCTACCATTACCCAGTTGGAAGTTCAGGCTCGCGTTGCAGGTTCTAACTCATGGGTGAGCTTGATGACCATTACAGGACAACAACAATTGTCGAACAATGCTCCTTGGGAAGACACTTCCATCAACTTAAATGCTTACCGTGGTCAATCCATTCAAGTTCGTTTTGTTACCACGCGTGGAACTTCAACTGCTTGTGAAGTGGCATTGGATGATATCAATTTTGAATTGAAGCGACGCGGTAGCAGCATCACCGACATTGGAATTGCCCGTGTGGTATCTCCAACCGTTGGTACTAGAACTGCAACCATTCGCCCACAAGTATGGATTAAAAACTATGGAACAACAACCGCGAATGTATTCGATGTTAATTTGACCGTTAATGGAACAAATGCACTTACTCAATCCTTTGCTGGAAACATTCTTCCTGGCGATTCTACCTTGTTCCAATTCACCAATAACTACAATTTGGTGGCTCCTGGAGCCGTAAGAATGTGTGTTTCAACGTCTTTGTTCAATGATGCAAGCCGTGGAAACGATTCAACGTGTGTTAACATTCTTTCCAATGTTGGTGCTTCAGATGTGAATGGTTTGGGTGTTTTGGTTTACCCAAATCCTGCAAAATCAACCATTACACTTGAATTTAATTCCATGAATCAAGCCATGTTTGAAATCCATAACTCCCTTGGTCAAGTAGTATTGAAAGAAAAGTTGAATGGTTCTGCCATTCAAACTATTCCTGTTCATTTCCTGAAAGATGGGGTATATTTTTACACCATCACTGAAAACCAAAATAAAGTACAAGGAAAATTGATCATTCAACATTAATTGACTCGATTCTAAAAAAAAGGTGGACCTTCATTAAGTCCACCTTTTTTTTGTTTGGTCTTGTTGTAACCGATTTTTGTTTTTATTTTTGCACTCCCTTTGGCGAGGTAGCTCAGTTGGTTAGAGCGTCGGATTCATAACCCGGAGGTCACGAGTTCAACTCTCGTCCTCGCTACGAAAAAAATAGTTGGTCGGATTCCTATCCGCCGGCTGGCGGACACGAGTTCAACTCTCGTCCTCGCTACGAAAAAAATAGTTGGTCGGATTCCTATCCGCCGGCTGGCGGACACGAGTTCAAGGCTCGTCCTCGCTACGAAAAAAATAGTTGGTCGGATTCCTATCCGCCGGCTGGCGGACACGAGTTCAACTCTCGTCCTCGCTACGAAAAAAGCAGGCCTACGAAAGTTGGCCTTCTTTTTTTTGAGATGTTTACGGTTTATGCGTTGTTTTCAGATCGTTGTGATCGATTGTATATTG
>CANHCV010000006.1 GCA_947459245.1 Bacteroidota bacterium | reverse complement strand
TTTGGGGAACGAGGTGGAGCGTTTTCCACCGTTTCCAACACCCTTTCGGCGGTGGCGTTCATGAATATTTTAGATCAGTACGGTTTGGATAGCGCCAATCAATTGGTGTACGATGGAAAGGGAAGAACGCTTCCCATTTACCGATTGGAGTACCGCCGAAAAAATGCTCAACCCATCAATCCTTCTTCGTTTTCGGTAGATTTGGAGGGAAATCCAGATTATTGGAAATTGGGATTGGAGTGGACCCAACGCATCAGTTTTGAGAAAAAAGGGCGGGGTGCAGATTTCCGGATTTACGCAGGGAAAATGGGCATCATGACTTCCGATTCGTTTCCTTTTTCCAAAGGATATGTGGCCAATCCTGGCATTCGTGTTTTGGCTTCGAGCGGTGCCGATGATTACACCTTGGAGCAGGTTCAACCTTGCCGAAGCAGTGAAACGGGGTTGTTTGCGAAGAACCGAAACGTTCGGGATGCCGGTTTGAGGATCGCCTTGCCGTACAACCAGTTTACTGGATTTAATTTTACCAACGATTGGGCGGCATCCATTCAGTTCACTTCCCATTTGCCCTTACCGGTTCCTGTTCAGGTGTATGCCGATTTAGCCATGTTTGCCAACGCGAAATCGATCTTACCGTCTCAGAAATCGAGTTTGTACGTTGCGGGTTTGCAGTACGAGTTTTTGAGTTTTGGAAGGGGTAAAGTCTTTACCGTGAACTTACCGTTGATGTATTCGTCTGATTTCGATTTGTATTTCGGGCGGTACAACAGCGTTTTTAGACGGGTGATGTTTACCGCCCGCTTCGATTTGATGGATTTAACAAGGGAATTGAGGTAAATACAACAAATGGCATCATTTTTGACGTGGAGCCAAAAAATAGATTTATGAAAGCTTTGTTTTTATTGATGTTGTTTTTCACGGGAATAACAACTTCTATTTCTCAACCTTTAAAGGAAGTGAAAATTGGAACACAGATTTGGACTGCCCAAAATTTAAGTGTAACAAAATTTGCAAATGGGGAAAATATCCCTCAGGCAAAAACTGCAGCAGAGTGGGATAGTGCTGCGAAGTTGGAAAAACCCATGTGGTGTTATTACAATTTTTTGCCAGAAAATGGGAAAAAGTACGGTATTTTATACAATTGGTATGCAGTAAACGATAAAAGAGGATTGGCTCCCAAGGGTTATCGTATTCCAACTGCCGAAGATTGGTTGAAGCTAGTAGATTTTTCTGGAGGAATAATGCAAGCAGGGAAGAAGTTGAAGAGCGCAACGGGTTGGAAAAACAATGGAAATGGAGTTAATCCCAATGGATTCAATGGACTGCCCGGCGGGTTTCTGATTAATAACGGTATTTTTAGCGGATTGGGAGAAACTGGCGGATGGTGGACCTCAACAGAGGGAGAAGGATCTGGAGCATTTGTGCGATACTTAGAGGCAGAGAAGAATACTTCTGAAACTTATTCAGATTTTAAATTAACCGGGTTTTCTGTTCGGTGTTTGAAAAAATAATCGGTAACGGGTACATTTTACAACAAAAAATGCATTACAGACTAGTTTATTTCCTGTTTGTTTGCATTTGTTTTGCATACCCAAATCTTGGAAAAGCCCAGGGGGTTACCATCAAGATTCACAACAAAACGGGAATTGATTTGGATTCCGTTGCCATGGGCTCCGTTTACTTTGGTTCGATCCCTAACGATTCGATGAAGATTATTTCTGGGATGACGGAATTGGTATTGCAAAGCAATCTTCCCTTATTCCAACCCACTGCCTTGGTGAAAGGCCAAAGGATAGGGCGCATGACCTCCAAGTGCGGAACAAAATCAAAGGTGGTAAAATCGGGCTCTTTTGCCCTTGACTTGATGCTGTACGAACAAGGAGAAGATGTTCGGTTGTATTGGAAGGAACATCAGTAAGAAAAAAACGTTGGTCGAACGACGTTCCTATTGAACCATCCCGACGCATGTCGGGACACTCGACCACCTCATCTAGGATCGCGCTTTGATTATCCCCAACGCCCGGTGCCCGAGTGGTTCGACCGAAGGAAGAAGTTTATCGAAATTAGGGCCGGCGCCCGAGTGGTTTGCCCGAAGGGAGAAGTTTATCGAAATTAGGGCCGGTGCCCGAGTGGTTCGACCGAAGGGTTGTCTCGAACCATCCCGACGAATGTCGGGAATTTATCGAGGGCCGGCCTACCGTATGCGGATGTGAAAGGTTTTTCGGCGAGCATTGGCCGATCCCGCACCGAATAACCACGGATTCAATTTCCGAACCGTTCCCGCAGCCAAATGAAACTTCTGCTCTATTTCTCCCGCCGAAAACGCCGAATCCGTCGTAAAAAACTCGAAAGGACGGTGTTTCTCCTTCCAAACTTCCGTGGGGTAGCCGTACAAATGCGGGTATTCTATCACCAATTTGAAGGCAATTAACTTCGGTAAAAAGGCCTGGGTTTCGGCACCCAACCGCAATTGATAAAAATCGTCCTCCTTTTGCCGATTCATTTTCGAAAGAATGCCCCCCATGCCCATGTTGTACCCGCCAATCACCATCGGCCAGCTGCCCACCGTGTCGTACAACATCTTCAAATAATCGGCAGCTGCTTCGGTGCTCGCCCAGGGATCCAACCGCTGATCCATGCTTCCGTTGATCAGCAAACCAAAGTTGCGGGCCGTTCGCGTTTGCAATTGCCAGAACCCTTTCGCACCCCGAGCGCTGGTTACATTCGTTAAATTGCTTTCCACAATCGGAATAAACTTCAAATCGTCGGGCAATTGTTTTTCTTTTAAAATTTTGCTCATTTCCGGCAACCACCGGGCCGATTGTTGCAAGTAGAAAATGGTGGCATCCCGGTGCTTCATGCGGTCTTTCAGTGCTTTATAAACCGCTTTTCGGAATCGTTTCTTCGTCATCGGAACCGGCTGCCCCGCAAAAAAAATGGTGTCGGGAACCGGAATGTTCCCCAGATCGTACTTAAAAATGGTGCCGTGATCCAACACGGGATCCTTTCGAAAGTATCCGTCCCAATTGGTGTGAAAAATCCAAGCGTTGAACAGCCCTGCCGCCAACAAAATACCCGCAAACAAGGCCAAGTTTTTTCCGATGGATTTTTGCCTTCGATTCATTCCTTCCGTTTAAACAGGGGTACGGTGCTGCAAGGCTCTCCGTACATCAAAATTTTCACGACCGGTTTGAGCTTCAGCGTAATGGCTACGTAAGCTGCCTCAGAAATGAAGTCATCTCCGCACCCCTTCACCACCACCTTTCCATTCACGAACGCCGATTCATCCAGTTGCTCAAGATTTTTCAGCAAAATTTGTTGGCAAATGTCTTCCTCTTTTCCAAAATAAACGGTGGCTCCCGCTTGCTGCAAATTGCCCGCTAGCAACATGTACGCCCACGTAGGAACAATGGCATCCGTAGAACAATACAATCCCACGTTTTCTTGTTGAAAGATTGTCCAATCGGTGGACAAAACGGCTGCACGAAACTCCTTTTCCTTCAAAACCATCCCCATCCATAAATAGGAAGATAGGTCCACCATTTTCAGGGGTTTTTCGGGTAAAAAACGGGCTAAATCGATGGTAATGATGCCCGAAGCAGCGACTTTATTAACGATGGGTTCCATGGTCTTCTTTTGAAAGATACAACGGAAAAATTAGTTATTGGGTTTCGAGCGATGGGTAAAGCGAAGAGAAATGTGGAAAGTTTCATCCATCTGCTTCAATCCCCACCAAGCTGAAGCAAAAACGAGCCCGGCAATCAACAGCAAACTGCCCGACAAAGGAAGGTGCAGCTGATGCTGCAAAAACAAATGCAAAGGCACCATGATCACCACGCTTCCCCGCATTAAATTGATGATGGAGCTGCTGGCGGTATTCCGAACGTTGGTGCCGAATTGCTCGGCCACGCATGTTACAAAAACCGCCATGTACCCCGAGAATAACCCTAGCACAACCACCGAGGTGTACACCCAAAAAAGAGGTGGTTGAAACTGCAACAGCAAAAAGAATGCGAGAACAGTGAGCAACCACCCCAAAATGTAACGTTTCAACACCATTTTTCGCGATTTTAGCCGTTGGCTCAATAACCCGGAAGTCATGTCGCCCACCGAAAAAGCCGCCTGAAAACAAATCAAACCGGTGGTTACTTTGATGCCATTCAACCCGTGAAATTGAGTGATTTCTGGAAGAAAGCCCACCAGTAAACCGGCTGAAAACCAAATGGGTACCCCGGCAAGAACCGACCCGAAATACTTTTTTCGGTTCGATTTGTGGAAGAGGATTTTCAGCGCACCCCGTTCGTGGGAATGACTTTCTTGGGTTTGGTAGATGGCCGACTCTTTTACTCCAAAGCGGAAGAGTAAAAGGACAATTCCGAGCGCGCCGCCAACGAAATACGTGGTCTCCCACGGGAGAAAATCGCCAAGGAGGGCGGCAACCACCGCTCCGAGGGCACCGAGGGTGGCCACGAAAAAGCCGCCGATGCCGCGTTGATTGTCTTCCAATTGTTCCAGCACCAGGCTGATGCCCGCTCCGAGTTCGCCCGCCAATCCCAATCCGGCTAAAAATCGGCAGAGGTGGTAGGCGGAAAGATCGGTCACCAGTCCGTTGGCAGCGGTAGCGATGGAGTAGGTGAGGATGGAGCCGAGGAGCACGGTGAGGCGGCCCCGTTTGTCGCCCAAAATCCCCCATAGGAAGCCGCCGAGGAGCATGCCCCACATCTGGGTGGCCAGCAACTGTTCGCCCACTTCTCCCATTTTTTCGGGGGTAATGCCAATGGAAGCGAGGGACGGACGCCGAACCACGGAAAAGAGGAAAAGGTCAAAAACATCTACAAAAAAACCGAGCCCGGCCAAAAGGACCACGCGGTTGAATAAAATTCGAAACATGGATTAAAGGTAAAAAACTTTCCGTAACCGATGGAGTTTTGTAATTTTACTCAAAATTTGTAAAAATGAAAAAAGTAATCATTGGAATCATTTGTATTGTTTTCGCTATTTCAAAAACAATGGCCAGCCACGTTTTCGGTGGTGAAATTACCTGGAAAGCTGTTCGGGATAACAATGCTCCAAACTTTCAACGAGATGGGTATGGGTTTATTTTCATCATGACCCTTTACCGCGATTGCAGTGGTATTCCCATGAATGGACTTAATCCGAGCATGATGGTGCAAGGAAATCCAGTGGATAAATTTGGTTCAGTGGTGAATTCCATTTCCTTGAGCCCCGCCCCAGGTCGTTTGGGAACCGGCTATGAAATTACCCCAATTTGTAATGGAACGACCAGTATCGTTCGCTGCGGAGCCGGAAATCCATTAAGTGGTGGCGGAGGTGTTGCAAGCAGAGGTGCCATTGCTGCAGTTCAGTTTTGGTCAGATACCGTTTGGTTAACCGGGGTTCCTCCTGGTTCGGGGTGGTTCTTTCAATCATCGGCAGGAGCCATTCCTTGTTGCCGCAATGCAAACGATAACACAGGTTGTACAGGTGATATGATTTTGCGTGCTAGAATGTTGCCCTATTTTCAATCCACTTCCAATGGGCCAACCGTTGGAATTCCTGTTCAACGTTTGGGGGATGATTCCCCCGAATTTTTGGAATTCCCCAATTCTAACATGGTACAAACTTCAGGAACGGCCGATACAACTTTACTTCTTTTGGGTGCCGTTGATCGTGATTTGGATAAAATGGTTTATTCCATCGATAATCCATTTTCTGCAATAAATACTCCTTGTTCGTACAATCGGGGATATTCCATCAATAACCCGATGCCGAACATGGTGCCGGCGTATGGGGGCGCCAATCAACCCATTGATTCGCTTTCGGGGATCATTCGAATGCTGCCCAACACGCAAGGAAATTTTCTGATTTGTATTAAAGTATCCACGTATAAAAATGGACAAAAAGTAGCTGAAAATTTTAGGGATTTTCAAACGGTGATCATTACCAATTCTCCCGGATTGGGATATGTATCGGGTCAATCTGCACCAAGAATTTTCGGGAAAAATTTGTTAAGTGGTAATGGTTTGATTTCGGGTGAAAACATGGTTCGATTTTTTGGGGATGAGATTCAATTGGAGGTTCGAGCCTCGGATTTTGCACCAGCCACCGACTCGGTTACCGTGAGATTTACTTCCAATTCTTTTTTGGGAACCTATCAAACTGGGTTAGATACTTTTCGGGTAGATTCAGGGTGTTTTGCTCCACCTTGTGCCAGCATTCGAAGCATTCTTCCCAATTCAACCAGTGTCATTCCAAAAATTAGCTTGAATGGAATGGAGGTAGGATACGGGGTAAAAGCTCGGAATAATGTTGCTTTTCAAATTAAATGGAAAACCAGTTGTGCTCAATCCATTCAGAAAGACTCCAGTTTTTTAGGGCAAGTTTTTCCACAATATTACCCTTTGAATTTCGTAGCAAACGACAATCAGTGTCCTTTCAATGGGAAAAATACGTTTTCATTGAATTTGGTTTTGAAGGAGGTTTCCATTCCCAAACCTACCATTGATAATTTAACTTTTTTGCCATCTCAAATTCAAATGACTTTGAGCAATTTGGTAGATATTTCCAGCCAAGAGGCCTTTGATACTAGTTTACAACAATCGGTCTTTCGGAGGGTAAATCGTTTTCATGGGCTTCAAATTTACCGAGATAGCTGTGGAGCTGGAATGTCGCCGCTTGTTACGCTTTGGAAACCTGCTGGATTAACCGATAGTGCCCAGTTGAGTTGGATACAGCAGTTAGGTTGGGTGGATCGGAGCTTGTCGAGAGATACTTGCCAATACACTTACGTGGTTCGCAGCGTGTACGGTTGCGACAGTTTGGGTTCCATTCCTTCCGACCCTAAAAGTATTTTGGTTCTAAATGGGAAAGACCTTTCCAAAGTGGAAAATGAGAGCGTTAAGCTGTACCCTAATCCGGCTTCCAACAAGGTGTATTTTTCCTTTGCTCGGATGTTGCCCACCGAAATCAGGGTTTATGGCATTTCTGGGAATTCATTATTTCAAAAAGATTTTGGTGTGGTTCAACAGGGAGAATTTTCGGTAGAAGGATGGCCTTATGGTACTTTTTTCGCCGAATTTTGGGTAAAGAGAAATGGACAAAAAGTAAAAACATCGGTGATAAAATTCACGGTACTTCAAGATTAATTTTCCGAATAGATACTACATATTAAAAAATTGTTCCTACCTTTGGGAAAATTTCTAAAAAAGAGAAAGATGAAAAAAGGAATTCTACTATTCTTGTTATTATTTGTTGGATGGGGAACGATGCAGGCGCAATCTGCCATTCCATCTTACGTGCCTACCCAAGGATTGGTGGGTTGGTGGCCGTTCAATGGTAACGCCAACGACGAAAGTGGAAACGGCAATAACGGTACCGTGAACGGCGCTACGCTAGCTGCGGACCGGTTTGGAAATGCAGGAAAAGCGTATTCGTTTGATGGGGTAAATGATTGGATTGAATACTCTTCGGGACAAAATACGAGTCTAAATGTTACTGGAAATTTTTCTGTATCTTTTTGGTTAAAATCCTTAGTAATTACCAGTGTAAGTAATACTATTTTTTCTTTTGGGAATCAGCTTGTTTCAAATAGTGGGGGTATTACAATTGGAATTAATGACGGTTACCAAAACGGTTCTGGTCAAATAGGGTATGCCACTCAAGGTATGTGGAGCAGGTCTTCAAATAGGATTGCAGATGGCAGGTGGCATTCAATTATTATTACATTAAAAAATGGCGAATTTAAGTTATTTGTTGATGGAAATTTGGACAGTATGACCAATAATCAACCACCGGTGTTATCATGGAATGGAAATCGGAGATTAGGTGCTGCAAATTACGGATTTTTGGGATTTTTCAACGGCCTCCTCGACGACATCGCCATCTATAACCGTGCGCTTTCTGCTGCCGAAGTGCAGCAATTGTACTCCGGGCAATCGGGTTGTAACCTAACCGTGAATCTTTCCAATACCGATACTTTATCGGCTTGCGGTAATTCGGTAACCTTGAACGCTGGTAATGCCGGTGCCTCTTATGTTTGGAATAATGGCTCAACCAATCAAACCCTTTCGGCTACCACTTCCGGTTGGTACAGTGTTACCGTTTCTCAAAACAATTGCACTGCCACCGACAGCGTTTACGTGGACCTCCTCTCTGTGAATCTCGGAAACGATACCGCTATTTGTGCGGGAGGAAATTTAAGTATTAAAGCGAATATGAATATAGCGAATGGAATAAATTATTCCTTATATCATGTGGGAGGTGGTTACTTTTCAGATCCTCAAAATGATGACTATGTCGTTTTCCCAGTATCTTCAACTTTGAATACCAATTATCCAAATTGGACTTTAGAATGTTGGGCTAAAATTATTTCATCCCAAGAAGAGGGAATATTATCACTAGGTAATCCTGAGAATGCAGGTGGAAATGTAATAATGTCATCATGGTCACCTCAGGTCTGGGCATATGGTAATTCAAATGTAGGAGGGTCTTCAACTTCAAATGGGTACAATTATCCTACTTCCAATTGGAATCATTTTGCATTATCGTTTTCTCGGGGAACATACCGATTATTTTTAAACGGTCAACTTAAAGAGTCTTGGATTTCTGGGGACACAGTTTCAATCAATACCATGTATCCACTCATGACTAATACTCACTTCTGGTGGCGCGGCGGTGATATTTCGTCTCATCGAATGACTGTTTATTATGACGACATCAGGGTATCAAATACATGTCGTTACAGTAGTAATTTTCAGCCAACAAATCATTGGAAAAATGATTTATTTACTTTAGGTCTATGGGATTTCAATGAAGGTAACGGAACAATTGCAATTGATAAAAGTGGGAATAATAACCATGGTCAAATACACAATGCTACCTATTCACTAGATGTGCCAACTACAAATAATTCAAACATTATTACCTACCTCTGGTCCACCGGTGATACCACCCCATCGATCAACGTAGCCCCCACTCGAACCACCACCTATTATTGCAGCATCAGCAACGGCATTACCACTTGCACGGATAGCATCGTAGTAACCGTGAATGGAACGGCTTCGGCCAACTTATTTGCCGATACTACTTCGGGCTGCGGTTCCGTAACCCTTTCCTCAGGTAATTACCCCGGTACAACTTTGTGGAGCACCGGAGCTACATCTTCTTCCATTCAAGTGACTCAAATAGGCACCTACAGCGTTTCCGTTCAATCGGGTGGCTGCACCTTTACCGACACCACGTACGTAGATCTTCTTTCCGTGGAGCTCGGTAACGATACCGCCATTTGTGCGGGAGAAACGTACCTCATCAATCCTTTCGTGAAAGGAAATCCGAATTTGAAAAACGGATTGATGGCCGCTTACTCCTTCGATGGAAATGCTTACGATTTTTCGGGCAACGGAAACCACGGAAAACCCCGGGGTGTAACGCCCACTACCGACCGTTTTGGAAATCCTAACGGAGCGTATTTCTTCCGCGGATTCGGCAAGAACGACCACGTTTTCGTTCCCAACCATCCTTCTATGCACATCGATTCGGTGTACACCATGTCGCTGTGGTACAAAGAAATTCCAGGAAATGCCATGAACGGGGTAGGGGCCTATTCTCCCACCAACGGAACAGCCGCTTTGTTCGCCAAAGAAGGCGACGGAATTGGAACACCTCCCGGATTTTTTGCCGACATCAACTACAACGCCAACGGCGGTTACAGCCTAAATTATTTGCAGGTTGACGGTTGCTGCGGGGTGCGTTCGAAATTCCAAGCTCAATTCAGTCACCCCATGCAGGTGGATTCCACTTGGAAACATGTGGTGATTGTGAACACCAAAGATTACGCCGAAACCTACATCAATGGAGTGAAAGTGAAGTTCGCTTCCATGCCATCAACGTTCTTGGCTGCGAACCGCAACAATTTGTATTTCGGTACTTACGGATATGGGAATCAGTCTCCTTTCTGGTATCCATTCTATGGTAGCATGGACGAAGTGTTCATGTACAATCGCGCCTTGGATTCCAATGAAATTTCAGCGCTCTACCAGCTTCAAAATTCTCAAAATCAGTTCACTTACTTGTGGAGCAACGGAGCAACTACGCCTTACATTGGTGTTACTCCAACTCAAACCACCACGTACTATTGTACCGTGAGCAACGGCGTCACTTCATGTGTTGATAGTGTTACCATTACCGTTAAGCCCAATCCTCCCGTGGTTGCCCTTCCCGACACCCTTTTCCAATGCGGAAATCCCGGGCGTTTGGATGCCGGAAATCCTGGAGCCACCTATTTGTGGAGCAATAAAGCGACCACCCAAACCATCTTGCCCGTGAATGGCGGTTGGTACTCGGTTGTTGTAAATCAGAACGGATGTACTGCTACCGATTCTTCTTATGTTGATTTATTGACCTTGGATTTGGGAAGAGATACCAGCATTTGCATCGGATCATCCATTACTTTGAGCGTTCAAGGACAAAATTTAGGAAATACCACCCCTGATAGCATTTTTGTACCCACGGATGCTTCTTGGAAAGTGAGTGTTTTGAATCCGGAAGGATGGGAATACGTTGGATTTAACGATACCAATTCCTTCTGGCCATCTGCAAGAATTCAAGGGACTTCCAACATTTCCGGAGCTCAACCCATTTGGCATCCCGATGGAACTGGAGTTTACGATGCGTATTTCCGCAAAGTATTTGAGGTGAATGGCCAACCGAATACCGATTTCCAATTGGAGGTTTCGGCAGAAAACGAATATTATGCGTTTGTCAACGGTCGTTTTGTTGGGTACGGAAACAGCAGCATGGGAGCAAAACAAACGTATCCGATTGCCCAGAATTTAATTCAAGGATACAACTCCATTGCCATTTTTGCCTCCAATTGGGGCACCTCAACGGCCCAGTTAACCGCATTGGTTACCGGTACAACCGATAAAAAATCGTATTTGTGGACTACGGGAGATACCACTTCTTCCATCACGGTTGCCCCAACTCAAACGACTACTTATTACTGCACGGTTACGAACGGTTATACGTTTTGTACCGACAGCATTGTGGTTCGGGTAGGAACTCCTCAAGCTACGTCCATCCAAGCCAATACGTGTTCCAATCAGCCGTATGTTTTTGGTGGAAGGTTGATTTCGCAACCTGGTGTTTACGTAGATAGTTTGCGTTCTTCATATGGTTGCGACTCGGTTGTTACCTTGAGTTTGAACGTTAATCCGATTTCTGTGGATTCCATTTCTGCGAAGGTTTGTGGAAACTCAACCTACATTTTTGGAGGAGAAACATTAACCCAATCAGGGTTCTATGTCGATACCTTGCTTGGTTCTTTTGGTTGCGATTCTTTCGTGGTTTTAGATCTTCAATTTGCCCAACCCGATACCCAGCGCATCAGTACCGCTATTTGCAACGGTAGCAGTTATGCTTTCAATGGCCAAAATCTTACTCAGCCAGGGGTTTATCAATCCATTTTAACCAACAGCCAAGGTTGTGATTCGGTGATCATTCTTACTTTGAATGTAAACGCCAACCCAGTGATTACCATTGTTGATTCCATTTGTCGTGGACAAGTTTATTCGTTTGGAGGGCAGAATTATTCGAATTCTGGTCAGTATTCGTTTATCAGCGTAAATCAATCAGGATGTACCACCACGGTTGTTTTGAATTTGGTGGTGAATGAAATACAAAAAGCGGTGATTACCGCAAATGGCCCACTTGAATTCTGTGGAAATGGTTCTGTTACTTTAGTGGCTTCAGCAGGTCGTTCTTTCTTGTGGAGCACGGGTGCCCGAAGTTCCAGCATTCAAGTCCGTCAAAGCAATTCCGTTTGGGTGGAAGTGACCGATTTCAATGGTTGCATTTCTCGAAGCGATTCCCAAGTGGTGATTCAGCGTTTAACCGTTCCTGTACGCCCTGATACCATCATTGGATTCATGAATCCTTGTGGTATCCGCGGAACCAATAATTTAGCCACCTATTCTGTTGATCGGGATTCCGAGGCTTCCTCCTATTCGTGGATGTTAACCGACGGTATTGTAGCTGTTGGAAGAACGGATAGCCATGTTATTCAGGTGTTGTATCCAGCCAATTATACCACCGGCCAAATTCGTGTTACGCCAATCAATGCTTGCGGAAGTGGGCAGCCTAGGGCGATTTACCCAAGAACCGGTAAGCCAACAGATGCACCAATGGTTGCTCAAGCAGATATTGCAGTTTGTGACCTTCGAGGTACTGCAAATTTGGCAACTTATACCGTTTTTCAGGCCGATGGATGCAATGGATATTTGTGGACCGTTCCTCGAAATGCAACGTTAGTTTCGGGTCAGGGAACCACCAGTATTCAGGTCATGTTTGCATCAGCATTTACCAGCGGAAGAATTACCGTGGTAGGACTTTCTCCTTGTGGGAATACGAATTCAAGATCGATCAGCATCAATTTATTGCCCAAGACGGTACTTAGCGGCCCAAGTGTTCTTTGTCCGGGAGATACTGCTACATTTTCGATACCAGCGGTATCCACTGCAACGCGTTACCGCTTCAATTTGCCCGCCGGGTTGGTTTTGGTGAGTCAGAACGCGAACAGTGCGGTCATTAGAAATGCAGGTTCGTTCATTTCAGGTTCGTTGGGAGCGCAATATCTCACTTCAAATTGCGGATGGTCGCAGCCTGGAGTCTTGGCTATCAGCACTGTTGCTTGCCGTTCCATTTCTTCTGCTGGATTCAACGTTGCAATTTATCCGAATCCTAACCGTGGAGAATTCCAGTTGCAGTTAGGAACCACGGTGTCGAATGTTCAAGTGAGTTTGTATTCCAGCGATGGCCGTTTGGTTAAGCGCGAAATGTTATCTCCAGTTGATGTTCAAACGTTGAACTATCAGAATTTGGCTGAAGGATTGTACCATCTGGAAGTGGTTGCTACCGATTTAAATCAGCAAGTGGTTCGCCATCTTGAGAAACTCATGATTCAGAGATAAAAGAAAATAGATTTCACGAAAAAGCCCCGAATTCCTTCGGGGCTTTTTCGTGAATGATGATTTGGATAATTATTAAAATTGAGCAGATTCTGCGGTTGCGTTCCGATCGATTTTCTTCACCAACCCTTGGAGGACTTTTCCGGGGCCAACTTCGTAAAACTCGGTTGCTCCATCGGTGAGCATTTGTTGCACGCTTTGGGTCCAACGAACAGCTCCGGTAAGTTGAATCTTGAGGTTATGTTTAATTTCGTCGGGGTTGGAAACGCCTCGAGCCACCACGTTTTGATAAACGGGGCATCGGGGGGTATTGATTTCGGTTTGATTGATGGCGGCTTCAAGTTTTTCTTGAGCGGGTGCCATCAAAGGGGAGTGGAATGCACCACCAACGGAAAGGGGCACTGCGCGTTTAGCGCCGGCTTCGGTGAGTTTGAGGCATCCGATTTCTACTCCTTTCAAAGATCCGGAAATAACTACTTGTCCGGGGCAATTGAAATTGGCCGCAACCACCACTTCTTCGGTGATTTGGTTGCAAACCGATTCTACAACCGCATCTTCGAGTCCGAGGATGGCCGCCATGGTGGAAGGTTGCATTTCGCAAGCTTCTTGCATGGCCATGGCGCGAGCAGCAACCAAACGGAGGCCGTCTTCGAAAGAGAGGGCGCCGGCCGCAACGAGTGCGGAAAATTCTCCAAGCGAATGGCCGGCGACCATGTTGGGTTGGAATTGATCTCCCAACAACGTGGCAAGGACAACCGAGTGAATGAACACGGCAGGCTGGGTTACTTTGGTTTGGCGAAGGTCTTCTTCCGAACCTTCAAACATGATTTTTGAAATGTCGAATCCGAGGATTTCGTTAGCGCGATGGAACATGTTTCTCGCTATTTCCGAGGAATCAAATAAATCTTTTCCCATTCCAGGGAATTGGGCGCCTTGGCCCGGGAAAATGTATGCTTTCATGGGATTAATTTCCAAAATATTCAACAAAGTTCCGCTCGGTTTCAACCAGTTTAATTCCGTGCAACGAATAGGTCGCTCCAGCAAGGAGTGGTTGCAAAATGTTGTAAATCTCAACGGCAAGAACCTCGGTAGATGCCATTTTATTCTTCATAAATGGAACGTCGAGATTGAGGTTTTTATGATCCAATACATCGATGATGTGTTCTTCGATGATTTTTTTCATCCAATTCAAATCAACAACAAATCCAGTATCGGGATTTATTTCGCCTTTAACGGTTACAAAAAGGTCGTAATTATGGCCATGCCAATTCGCATTGGCACATTTTCCAAAGCAGGCTTGGTTTTGTTCTTCCGACCAATTGGGTTGATAAACCCGATGTGCTGCATTGAAATGCATTTTTCTTGTCACAAAAATCATGATGCAAAGATACAAACACGTTTATCTTTGCTAAAAAGGAAAAATTGTGATTGTTATTACTGGAGCAGCTGGATTTATTGGAAGCCATTTGGCGGAAGGCCTTGCTGAGAAGGGGTTTCGCGACTTGGTTTTGGTAGATGATTTTTCAGTTCCAGAGAAAAAAGCCAATTGGGAAGGATTGATTTACAAAGAATTGGTTCATCGGGATGGTTTTTTTGATTGGTTGCAGCAGCATCATCAACAGGTTCAATACGTTTTTCATTTGGGAGCTCGAACCAATACGCTTGAGCAAGATGAAGAGGTGCTGAATCGGTTGAATTTTGAGTATTCTAAGCACGTTTGGGAGCATTGTGTTCGGTTTGGATTGCCGTTGTGTTATGCGAGTTCGGCTGCAACGTATGGCGATGGTTCCGAGGGTTTCGACGACGATTTGTCTAGAATTCATCAACTAAAGCCGTTGAATCCGTACGGATGGTCCAAGCATCGGTTTGATCTTTGGGCCATAGAGCAAAAAAGGAAACCCGTTCAGTGGGTAGGCTTAAAATTTTTTAACGTTTACGGAAATCGGGAAAATCACAAGGGAAGAATGGCCTCGGTGGTGTACCATGCTTATCAACAAATTGCCTCAACACAAGAATTAAAACTCTTCAAATCTTACCGCAAAGCGGTGCCGGATGGAGAGCAGAAAAGAGATTTTGTTTTCGTTAAAGATTTGGTTATCATGATGATAAACATCATGTTAGATCGTAAAATAACTGGAATCTTCAACGCTGGAACAGGTTGCGCTCGGTCTTTCAACGAGTTATCAACAGTAATTTTCAATGCGCTGGGTTTGCCTGAAAAAGTGGTCTATGTTGATATGCCCGATGTGCTTCAAAAACAATACCAATATTTTACGGAAGCAAATATGATTTCGTTTTTCAAAAAAAAATCTCTTATTTTTACCCCTATCGAAGGCGGGGTTTCCGAGTACGTTCGCGAACTTAAAAAGGAAAATTCCTCATCGATCCTTTAAATTAGATGAAAACAGAAAAGATGGACATGAAAACACACATGCGTAGATTATTCTTAACATTAACGTTTCTAGTTGGTTTAGCCGGAATTAGTGCTTTGAAAGCACAAATTAGCAGCACTGTCTTGGTTGGTTGTTTGCCAACGGCAGCCTACTCCTTTACCCTTAACAATCCACCTGCAAATTCTATTTCTATTTGTTGGGACATGGGTGATGGGAATGGATTTGTTTGTAATAATTTACCTATTGCTCAAGGGATTTATAGTTCCGCAGGGCCAAAGAACATTGTTTGTAGGGTTGAAACTGCTCCCGGTGTATTCACCACCTTCAACTCCTCCATTACGGTTAATGCATTTCCAAATCCAGCTTTTACAGTAGATAACAACATTTTTTCATCGTGCGGAACGCCCATTCGAAAGGTCTTTTCGTTGGTTGATACCAGCAATGTAAATAGCGTTGTTTGGGAGGTTTATAACCGCAGCGGGAATAAAATTTTCGCCCAAACCTCTACTGTTTCTACGTCTCCACCTTTTTCCATGGGCTTTACTTTTACATCTTCCGATACTTTTCGCGTAAAGGCTGTTGTTTTTGATAATACCCAATGCGTAAAGGACACTAGCATTCTTTTCCCTATTACCATTATTCGTCCAATTCAAGGTAATTTTTCATCTTCTTTAGGTTTTAATTCTTGCTTACCAGCAAACTATACATTTACACCCAATTTGTCCATCCCTAGCGGAGTGGTGGTTGATTCTGCCGTTTGGACGCTTACTACCATGGGCGCAACACCGCCCCCACCACAAGTGTTCGTAAGAACAAGTCCTCCTTCCGCACCTTTGGCATTACCAACCTTTACTACTCCTGGCGAGTACCAAATTTCATTGTTGGTGATTGCTCGTGGTTGTTCTTCAACCATCGCTGCTCCTTTTGGATCATTTAAAGTTGATAACGCACCAAATTTGAATTTTACAATCAATGGCGGACGTTCACAAGTGCAAGTTTGTATGAACCAGGTTTTTGATTTGCAAAACAGCACCAATACGTCATCCAATTTGCCTGGAGGAACCTTCAGCTGGGATTTCTATGGCTTGGTTAAAAACACTGGGGCAATTCGTCCAACCTATAAAGCTGTGGTAGCGCCCGGTGGTTCTCCCACAACAGGTTTGGCCAAGTACAAGTATTCTACCATTGTTGCAACGGATTCTGGACTGAATTCTGTCATTCTTAAATGGAATGGAGCTTGCCCAACAGCTGATACCCTCAATAATATTATTCGCACAAAAGGCCCGATTGCCAGATTTTTACTGAGAAATCCTAATCCTCCTGTAAGTTGCGATTCTCCTTTTATTTTCCAAATGATTGATTCAACATCATGGAGACCTGCGGGAAATACCTACACCAATCGTTGGATTCGTTATGCTGCAGATAATATTACTATCATTGACAGTACTGTTGGAACACCAATTAATATTTTTACGGATACCATTAATTTGCTGGGTGAAAAAAGATTTTACCAACTTCGATTGGTGTCATCTGATGGTTGTGAAGATGTTTCTACCCGAATTTCGGTTCAAAGAGCTGTTCCAGATGCACTTTTCGCTAATTCTCCTTGGATTTCTCAAACACTTGGAGATACCCTTACTTGCGACCAATTGTTGGATTTAAAATCTCCGCCTGCGGTAGTTGCTCCTCCAGTTGCTAATTTAACTCACTTGATTCCTGATCCAGGCAATCCACTTTTCCAATATAAAATTGAAGTGTATCGCCCAGGTAATCCTTCGAACATCCTAAGAACTTCTGGCCCATCGAACTGGACCAACATTCAACCCATTGTTTTAACCGATTCAAGTGGCGCTTTCGTTATTCGCCAAACCATGGGTATTAGTCCGCTTTTGAACCGTTGTACCGATACCGTTGAAAAAACCATCTTCGTAAAGAATTACTTTATTGATTGGGGTAGATTGGTAGGTGGAAACGTAGTTCCAAATCCAACCGGAGGCTGTTTGGGTGCTGGTGGTGCAGCCTTTAACCAAACCTTTTATGTATATGAAGATGTAGCTCAACGTTGGCCAGCTTATAATGCTCCTTACGAATACATTTGGACCATTACAGACCCTTCCGGAAGTCAATCTTCTCCCATTACAACAACAACACCTTCGAATACCTTTAATTTTTCAGCAAATGGAACTTACAACATTTCCGTTACCGTAAAATCAAAAGGAGAATGCATCAAGATTAAATCCATGTCTTTCGAGGTTGGAACGATTGCTTCTATTCAAGCATCTCCAAATTCTGGAGATTCATTGGTAGTTTGTACAAATACGGATATTACTTCCATCTCGGCTAATGGTAGCCAAGGAGCTTCGTTTACTTACCGTTGGGCTGTATTTAATGCAACAGCAGCAGGTAAAGGAGCTGTGGTAAATACTGCTTTGCCAACTTCCCCTGTTTTTGTAAGCAACCTAACCGACTTTAATCCCACCTTCCGCATCAAGAATAATAATGCCTATTACCTTGTTGTTACGGTAACCAACGATCGTGGATGTACCAGCACGGCTGAAATCGTCGTTCGAGGCAGTTCCATTACTGCTGTGTTAAGACCCGATACCTCCATGGCCTGCCCTGGATACAAATCTTTCTTATCCTACAACTCTGATGCGGTGAGCTACGATTGGGAGTTTACCGATCCAATCGGTAATTTGGGTAATCCCTTGGT
This sequence comes from Bacteroidota bacterium, assembly GCA_947459245.1. Lineage (GTDB taxonomy): Bacteria > Bacteroidota > Bacteroidia > UBA7662 > CANHCV01 > CANHCV01. Next base: position 41,662 of record CANHCV010000006.1, on the reverse strand, counting down.
TACTACTTTGAATAATGCTTATCCCTTGGATTCTTCATTAGGATTTTTCGGTATTGGTGGTATCAAAACTGTGAAATTAACGGTTACCTCTCAGTACGGATGTATCGATGATACCACCATCAATCTAAATGTAGGTGGACCCATTCCATCTCTAACAGTTACAACACCGTCCTCCAAACGCGGTTGCGATTCTTTGAATGTGGTTATTCAAGATCGATCTGTAAATATTGATCGATTTGTGTTTGGTTGGGGCGATGGTTCTTCTAACTACACGCTCGGACAAACCAATTCCCACGTTTATAAGTATCCCTATTCCGTTAAAAACGATTCTTTGGTCATCTACACCATCAACCTTTTGGCCATCGGTCAAAACTGTGTGGTACCGTACACCGATACCATTACGGTTTACCCTCGTCCAATTGTAAGTGGATTTGCTGTTGCAGATTCTTTGTGTAGCCCCGCTTCCTTTACGTTGAATGATACTTCTCGTTTCGCTCCCAACGGAAACTACGGCGCTGGAACAAACAATACCATTTATTCATGGAACTTTGGAGACGGTACCGGTTGGAATACTCAAACCGCTCCTGTACCTTCTCGCAATCGTACAAAAACCATTGCAACACCCGGTATTTACAATGTTTTGGTTGCCATTACCAATCCATGGGGATGTGTGGATACCAACCGTTTAGCTCGTGTTCGTGTATTAGACACCCCAGTTGCCAATTTCTATGCTGTTGATTCAGTTAAATGTTGGGCAAACGGTTCGAATGGATTCATTTTCAACGATGCATCTACTTATCCAAATTCTTCTGCAAGGGGTTGGAAATGGTATTGGAGCGATCCAACTGCTGTTCCGAACGGACTAAATGGATACAATACTACTGGTCCATCAACTGGAGCTGTAAACTTTACTGTTCCTGGAGCTAATACCAACACCACTCACACCATTTCTTTGGTGGTTACCAACGCCTTCGGTTGTACCGATTCTATTTCAAAACCCAATTACATTACCGTTCGCGATACGGTTCCTTTGGCTTCAATTACGCCAACCTACATCACAGTAGATCCACTTTCTCTTCGCGATCACGTAGAAATCAATTGGAGATCTAGAACTGCTCCCGAATTCTTGAATTACGAAATCTTTAGAAACAATACCTCCATTGCAACCATCACCAATTCAACTACCACCACCTACACCGATGTGTTTGATGTTGTGAATGCTGGTAGCAGCGTAAATTACAAAATGCGCATCAACGACGTTTGTAATCAACCTTCATCGTTTGATACCACCCACAGTACTATTAAAGTTAGCGTTAATGGAGTGGCAACCGGTGGATACGCAACCAATAACATTACCTTCAATGCTTATGAAGCTTGGGGTGCTCAAACTGCTTTGGATTATTACGAAGTATTCCGTAAAAAAGGTACAACCGGTGCTTATGCTCCAGTTGGTCGTGTGGCTCCTGTGGTTGGAAATACCAATTATTTGTATGTAGATTCTGGCCTTTGCTCTGATACGTTCTACTACTATGTAAAGGCGTTGCATAAGAATTATGCAGATCCACGTTTCGGTTATTTCTCGATCTCTAATTACGATTCTATTGTAGCCAATTTCAGCGTGGTTGTTACGCCACTTGAAATCAACTACGTAACCGTTGAAGCCAATAATAAAATTTCGATGACTTGGACGACTGCACCTCTAGCAACAGGAGTCCTAAAGAATTACATCCTTCAGCGTATTGATCCATCCAATCCTACCCCTGTAGTCATTTACCGTGGAACAGCAACTTCCTACTCTGATGTTACGGTAGATGCATCTACCAAGGTTTACAAGTACGTTGTTCGCTACGAAGATCAGTGCGGAAATCTTTCCAATCCTTCCGATACTTCTGTGAATATTCTTGCCACCTCATCTACGGTAAAAATTCCGAATTACGATGCCTACGACATGAAGATCGACTGGACACCTTACGCTACATGGAAAAATGGAGTGATCCGTTACGATGTGGAAGTGAAGTATCCTAACGGTTGGAGAACCATCGGTTCCGTTCCTGGAAATTCCTTGACCTTCACCGATGTTAACGCTCCTCGCAATGAAATTGATGGAGCATATTGCTACCGCGTGAAAGCCATCGAAAACGATGCAACACCCGATTCTTCTTTCTCGAACGAAACGTGTATCAACTATCCTTCTAAAATCCTTATTCCTACGGCGTTTACACCCAATGGAGATTTGTTGAACGATACCTTGTTCGTGAATGGAGCCGGATTGAAAGCATATGATTTCCGCGTTTACGATCGTTGGGGCAAATGCGTATTCCAATCCACCGACATTACTGAAGGATGGAATGGCCGTTTGCAGAACACCGGCGATCCTTGCCAATCAGGAATTTTCTCTTACATCTTGATTGCCAAAGGACAAGATTTCAAACGTTACAACCAAAAAGGCATCATCACCCTTTTGAAGTAATCTGAATAAAATGTAGATTGAAAAGGCAACCCGACTGGGTTGCCTTTTTTGTTTCATAGCTTTTACATATTAATAAAAAATAAATTATTTAGGATTAACAATTTGTTAAGTCCATCATTCGTTTTTGTTAAAAAAAGTTATGAAAACGATTTTAAAAATTTTCTTAGTGATCAATTTAATTTTGATTGGATCACTTAAAATGTTTTCTCAAATTTCATCCCAAGTAATTAATGCTTGCCTTCCTTCCTCTACACATTCATTTCAATTAAGCAATCCTCCGAATAATCCAGCATCCATTTGTTGGGATTTGGGGGATGGTCTTGGATTTGTTTGTAATAATTCAATTCGAGCTCAGGGCATTTATTCTACTCCAGGTGTCAAGAATATTGTTTGTAAAATTGAAACTTCTCCTGGGGTTTTTGTTCTATATCGAACTTCGATTTCTATTCGAGACAAGCCCAATCCGATGTTTTTTGAAGATCAGCCGACAGCTTCCTTAGTTTGTTCTTCTTCGGTTTCAAAAACATTTCAGTTATTGGACACCAATTGGGTTTCTTCGGTAGTTTGGGAAGTCTATTCAAATTCTGGTGTAAAAATTTCAGGTACCCAATCTTTTTCTGGTTCAAATTTTGCCTTAAATTATAATTTTACGGTTTCGGATACCTTTAGGATCAAGGCCATTGTTTTTAATCGAGATAATTGTGTTCGGGATACCTCTATTCTTTTCCCAATCAAATTGATTCCACCAATTCAAGGTTCTTTTTCTTCTTCAGGAGGACCGGAATCTTGTTTACCTGCCAATTATAGTTTTACTCCTCAGATTCAGTTTCCTGCCGGACGCAGTGCACAGGCCATTGTTTGGACCTTAACAAATTTAAGTGTTACACCCCCAAGCAGTCAGAATTTTACAACGACTAATTCTCAGTTAAGTACATTCCAATTGCCAACGATTCATCAACCTGGAAATTATCAAGTATCCTTGGTTGTTGTTTCCTTAGGTTGTTCATCCAACATTTCTAATCCGTTTGATTTTACAGTTGATGCGTCACCCGTATTAAATTTTACGGTTAATGGAGGAAAAACGCCAATTCAAGTTTGCTTAGACCAATCTTTTGAATTAAATAATCAAACGGTCATTCCTTCTAACTCACCTGGAGGTTCCTTTATTTGGGATTTTTATGGGTTAACAAGAAATTCAGGTGCTGTAAAGGCTAATTATTCACCCTTGTATAAAGGAAGAAAAGCAGGAGGAAATAACATTGATCTATTTTCTTATACGAAAATTTCTTCTTTAGATTCTGGAATAAATTCGGTCATTCTTCGCTGGACAGGTGCATGTGGGGTTTCTGATACCTTAAAAAATATAGTTATTACGAAAGGGCCATTGGCTAAAATAAAAATCATTCAGCCATTATTGCCAATTGATTGTGATACACCATTTTCCTTTTTATTAAGTGATAGTACTTCTTGGAAGCCAAATGGTTTTACTTATACTCATCGGTGGTTTCGGTATGATTCATTATTTAATTTGATCGATAGTGTCGAGGGGACACCAAAAAGTACTTTTTCTGATACCATTCGATGGTTGTCTGAACGCAGGTTTTATCAGTTAAAAATTATTTCTTCCGATGGTTGTGAAGCTACTTCCATAAAAATTCGAATCGAAACACGAAAACCGAAAGCTGAATTTGCTCCTTTTCCTTGGTTTGCTCATCAAACCCTTGATACTCTTTCCTGTGATTCGATGTATTTACCACTTCCATCAGCTTTTCCATTAGCATTTCAGGCCTACAATTCCTTTGTTGGATATCCTTATTATTCCATTATTCCCAATCCTGAAACTCCTTATTTTTACTACAATGTAAAGTTGTTTAGTCCAATTTGGCCTGCAAGCAATGATCCATGTTTATCCATTAAAGATACGACTTGGGAAAAAATGAGGCCCATTCATTGCTTTTGGATAGGTCCGAACATTGTTCGTCAAATTGTAGGATTGGACTCAAAATTTTCAAAGTGTTCGGATACGATTGAAAAAACCTTTTTTGTAAAAAATTTTCGTATTAACTGGGGTAGAATCATGAATGGTACCGTTTTACCTAATCCTTCAGGAATTTGTTTGGGCCCCAATGGAGCGCCTGTTCAGCAGACTTTTCATATTTATGAAGATACCCTTTATCGTTGGCCGGCCTATAACAAGCCCTTTGAATACATTTGGACACTAATGGGCCCAAATACAAGTCAAATCGTCACTACCAATTCTCCATGGGTAAATTTTAATTTTTCCAGCCCAGGAATTTATCAAATATATGTCCAAGTGAAATCCAATGGAAATTGTACCCGTGAATTGAGATCGCAGGTTCAAGTGGGAGAAATAGCGTCCATATCACCAGCTCCGAATAAAGGTGATACTTTAGTAATTTGCGCAAACACCGATGTTACTCAAATCATAGGAAATGGGAGTTTAGGGCAAAGATTATCATTTCGATGGGAAGTTTTTCGTGCTACTCCTTCGGGGAAAGGACTTCAGATTAATCCTTTATTGGCAGGATCTCCAGTAACCATGAATAGCGATACCTCCAGTAATCCCATTTTTCACTTTAGTAATCTCCAACCAGTTTATTTGGTGGTCTATGTAACCAATGAATTCGGTTGTGTTGATTCTGCCCAATTGATTGTCCAAGGTAGTCGTATTACGGCGGTTATTCGCCCGGATACCCTCATGGCTTGCCCTGGATATCAAATGTTTCGATCATTGAATCAAGATGCCGTTAGTTACCGCTGGGAATTTACCGATCCAATTGGTAACCAAGGAAATCCATTGGTTACTATTTTAACCAATGCGGCACCGATGGATTCAGTGCTTGGTTTTTTCGGAATTGGTGGGATGAAAACGGTTAAACTAACGGTAAGTTCTATGTATGGTTGTGTAGATGATACGATGATGAATGTTCAGGTGGGTGGTCCAATTCCATCCATTACTGTGGTATCTCCTACCTCAAAAAAAGGCTGTGACTCTTTGCAAGTGATACTTCTGGATCGATCTCAAAATATTGATCGATATGTATTTAGTTGGGGAGATGGTTCATCAGATTATTGGCTTGGTCGGTCCAATACCCATGTCTATTCCTATCCATACACCTTACGAACAGATTCTGCAGTTTCCTTTATTTTTCAATTGTTGGCCATTGGGCAAAGTTGCATTATTCCATACCGTGATACCATTACGGTTTTCCCACGTCCGAAAGTTGGGGGTGTTGTACTTTCTGATTCACTTTGCAGCCCAGCAACATTTTCCATCTTGGATACCTCTAAATTTTCACCCAATGGAAATTACGGAACAGGGAGTTCTAACACCATTTTTTCTTGGAATTTTAATGATGGAATGGGTTGGACTTCTCAAACGGCCCCACTCTCAAATAGAACTTTTCGGAGAACAATTGCATCCCCTGGAAATTACGGAATTAACTTGGCCATTGTCAATCCTTGGGGATGTGTAGATACTGGAATTTTGCAAGCAGTAAAGGTATTAGACACTCCCATCGCCAACTTTTATGCGATCGATTCCATCAAATGTTGGTCCAACGGAAACAATCAATTTGTATTTAGAGATGCTTCGATGTATCACAATGCTAACCCTGTGCAAAGAAAGTGGTATTGGAGCGATCCAACGGCGGTACCTCATGCACAAAACGGTTGGGTTTCCAATGGAAATGTAGCTGGACCCATTAATTTTACTGTTCCAGGTGCCAATTCCAATACCCAACACTCCATCACTTTGGTAGTTACTAATTCCTTAGGTTGTACAGACTCTATTACCAAACCAAATTATATCACGGTTCGAGACACCATGCCTCCTTCGCCCATGTCGCCCACGTATGTTACCGTAGATCCACTTTCTCTTCGAAATCACGTAGAAGTCAATTGGACTCCTAGAAATATTCCGGAGTTTTCTCATTATGAAATCTTCAGAAATAACCAGTGGATTTCAAACATACTATTTATGAATACTTCATACTTTATTGATTCATTGGATGTTATTTCTGCTGCTGCGACTCAGCAGTACAAAATTCGTTTAACCGATGGTTGTGGAAGAACTTCTCATTTTGATTCCACCCATTCCACTATTTTTCTTCAAGTGACCACCAAAACTTCCAACAGTTTTGCCACGAATTTCCTCCATTTTAATGCGTATCAAGGATGGGGTAATCAAAATACGATTCAATCGTATGAAATTTTTCGAAAAAATGGAAATTTAGGGTTATTTCAAAAAATAGGTGACGTTGTTCCTAACAATGATTCGAGCATCTATCAATATGCGGATTCTGGGTTATGTTCAAACATCTATTACTACTATGTAAAAGCTCTTCACAAGAATTATTTCAATGCATCAGTTGGCTATTATTCCATTTCTAATTATGATTCCATTGTTGCGAACTTCAATGTAATACGTGCTCCGGTCGAAATCAATTATGTAACGGTTGATGCAGCCGATCAAATATCCATGCAATGGACGCCTGCTCCATTGGCCACCGGAGTCTTGAAAAACTATTTTTTAGAAAGAATAGATTCCAATTTCTCTACGCCTGTTTTGATTTATCATGGAACACAAACCTTTTTCTCTGATGTAAAAATTGATGCAACTTCAAAAGTGTACAAGTATGTTGTTCGATATGAAGATCAGTGCGGAAATCTTTCCAATTCCTCCGATACTTCAGTAAACATTTTAGCGGTTGCTTCTGCCGTGAAAATGGCTAATTATGAAGCTTATGATATGAAAATCGATTGGACTCCTTATTCAACTTGGAAAAGTGGAATCATTCGTTATGATATTGAAGTGAAGTATCCGAATGGTTGGAGAAACATTGGTTCAGTTCCTGGAAATACCTATTCATTTTTAGATGTGAATGTACCTAGAAATGAAATTGAAGGAGCTTATTTATATCGAATCAAAGCCATTGAAAACGAAGTTAACTATGATTCTTCTTTTTCCAATATTGCTCCAATCGTATATCCTTCAGAAATAATTGTCCCATCCGCTTTTTCACCGAATAATGATGGTACCAATGATGTTCATTTTGTTCATGGAGTTGCCATAAAAACCATCGATTTTTTGGTGTATAACCGCTGGGGAGAATGTGTTTTTCAATCAAATAATCTCCAAAATGGTTGGAATGGAAAGATGAAAAATACAGGTGAACCATGTCAACCGGGTCTATATGTTTATGTTTTGAATGCCAAAGGGAAGGATCAAAAAAAGCATTTTCGTAAAGGAACCATTACCTTATTGAAGTAATGGAGTAAAATGTTGATTTAAAAAAGGCAACCATCAGGTTGCCTTTTTTTATTTTTACAACATGAAGCAGTACCATGATTTACTTCAACATGTTCTTGAACATGGGGTTAAAAAAACCGATCGCACCGGAACCGGTACGATCAGTGTTTTCGGATATCAAATGCGTTTCAACTTGAACGATGGTTTTCCCATGCTTACCACCAAAAAGCTTCATACCAAATCCATCTTTCATGAACTACTGTGGTTCCTCAAGGGAGAAACCAACATTCAATACCTGAAAGACAATGGGGTTTCCATTTGGGATGAATGGGCCGACGAAAATGGAAATTTGGGACCCGTTTATGGCTCGCAATGGAGATCATGGCCCAAAGCTGATGGCTCTTCCATCGATCAAATCTCCCAAGTGATCAATCAACTGAAGAACCAACCTGATTCCCGAAGAATCATTGTTTCCGCTTGGAACGTGGGTGAAATTGAAAACATGGCGCTTCCGCCTTGCCATGCCTTCTTCCAGTTTTACGTTGCCGATGGAAAACTTTCCTGCCAGCTCTACCAACGAAGCGCCGATATTTTTCTGGGCGTTCCATTCAACATCGCATCCTACGCTCTCCTAACCCATATGCTCGCTCAGGTTTGTAGATTGAAGGTTGGAGACTTTGTGCACACCCTGGGCGATGCGCACATCTACCTCAATCATATGGATCAAGTTCAATTGCAGTTGTCTCGCGAATTCCGCCCACTTCCTCAATTGAAAATCAATCCTGCCGTAACCGATTTATTCGACTTTGTTTTCGAAGATTTCGAAATTGAAGGTTACGATCCACATCCTGGAATTAAAGCACCTGTAGCGGTATGATGACAGAACTTATTGCAGTTGTTGCAACCGATGAGCAAGGAGGAATTGGGAAAGACAATCAGTTGTTGTGGCATCTGCCTAACGATTTGAAGCATTTTAAAACCATCACCTCAGGATTTCCCATTTTGATGGGCCGAAAAACTTTTGAGAGCATTGGAAGGGTTTTACCCAACCGTTTGAATTTGATTTTGAGTCGGCAAAACATTTCGATAGATGGCGCAACCGTTGTTTCGTCTTTGGAACACGCCATTCAAGTTGCGCAATCCGAACAAATTTTCGTCATTGGTGGAGGTGAAATTTATCAAGCGCTTTTGCCTCATTGTTCGGCCATTGAATGCACCAAAGTTCACGCTACGTTTGAGGCCGATACGTTTTTCCCAGCTATTTCTGCTGATGAGTGGTTATTGACTTCTTCAGAGGATCACGAAAAAGACGGGCGGCACGCATTCGATTTTTCTTTTGAACGGTACGAAAGACGCGTTTAACGAACCAAGTACACTTTTCCTACTTGTCGCTCGCTTCCAAAATCATCGGAGGCAAGAATGAAGTAGGTTCCAGTGGCTACCCGATTCCCCTGTAAATCATTTCCATTCCAGGTTACCGTCCCACCATTGGCCTTGGTTTGATAAACCAAATTGCCAGCGGCATCAACAAATTTGATCCATGCGTTAGCAACCAATCCTTGAACGGAAATGGGCCCTTCTAAATCTGGACGTGCAGGATTGGGAAAAACTTTTACCGGATTACTTCCCGAACTTGCTCCAACGGTTGCGTCGCCCCGGTAGGAACATAATCCGGTTTCTGTTCCGAAAAAAACTTCCCCGGTTTTCCCATCGACCGTAACGGTTAAAACGTTGTTGGACAACAGCGGACTGTTTTCTTTGGTGAAATGATGAATTTGTGTTTGGCAATCGGAGCTCATCAACCATACTCCATTGTTGGTGGCAAACCATTTCCGATTCGCCCCATCGATGCCAATGTCGTTGATGCTTTGATCTTCCAATAGGTAATCAACAAAATTGTCGAACTGGTTTTTTGCAATTTTTACCCGTTGGGCATTCACTTCATTATTGGAAAAGACTCCCCCAGGATTGTAAAAAGCCGTTGGCCCTTCGGGCGTTCCAATCCAAACTACACCGTCCAAATCTTTGGTAATGCATTGAATGGTGGCGTTGTGAATATTTCCGTTTCCTGCGGCCGAAGTGAGCAATTTTGATTGGGTGGTGGCAGCATTGAAAACCGAAATCCCCAAACCGGGTACCACCACCCATTTTTGATCGAAATCATCGATTAAGAAGTACACTGCTTTGGTTAGGCCGGAAGGTAACGGGTAACTGTTCCATGTTCCGTCGGTTCGCTTTACAACCAGTGGAGAAGGAACCTCGTAATTGGTCATCCACAAATTTCCCGACTTATCGAAATCCATGAACCCAACACGAATGAAATCTCCTCCAGGATTACCAAGGTTGGAGTTTTTCTGTCGAATCAACGCCGTTCCGGTATCTTGGTATTGTTGAATCAAAGAATCTCCATCAAACTCCAACAAACCGCGGGTCCAGGTAGAAACATACCATTTGTTGGTTTCCGGTTGTTTCTTCACTGAAGTAAAATCTCGAGTATCGGAAATAAGGGAAAGATTGGTGGCATTGAAATTTTTCCATTTCTGACCATCGAATCGGTAAATGCCACCTTTTAAGTACAAATTCCCAAAACTCTTGGTCATACCGCCTGAAACGCCGTAGGTGTTTTGGCCTTCGGAAAACAAGTCAAACGTTTCCACCGAATTGGGACCGTTCGGCAAGAATCGCAGCATGTAATACTCGTGGTAGTAGCCCAAGCCCACGGCGTTATCGGCCAACCAGCAGTGTTGATTGGCATCGATGAGGCCGTCTTTTACATCTTGAACCTGGGCATCGATCCCTGTTTGAAAAAGGAGTTGACCTTGCAGATTCAATTCAAGGATTCGGTAGAAGATTGAAACCTGAAGTTTTCCACGGTCGGCCCGTACTTTTCGAATTTCATTGGGGGTTTGGTAGAGGAGGGTAAAGGTGCCAGAGGCATTGGAAAACAACGAATCATTGGAGGCAGCGAACAGAATTCCTTGTTGATGAACCAGGTGCTTTACCCGCTTTTTCCCCCACTGCGGATCCAGCGACCAATACTGAAAGTCGGATAGGTTGGGTGCGGCCCAATTGGCTCGAAAGATTCCCGAGTCGGTGGCCGCCAAAATCCGAGTTCCATCGCTTGTTAGTTGATAGCAACCCACGTATTTGGACCCAGATCCGATCAAATACGTATTTTTTATTTCTCCCAAAATCAAATCTACCTCAACAATACCAAAACCGGTAGCCAAATAGGCGCGGTTTCCTCTTTGCAAAATGTGATTGATGGATTTATTGACAGGAATATTTTTGGCAACGATGGCATTGATGTTTTTAACGTTCCCGTTCTTCAGCAAATCGATGTTTCCAGACGCATAACCAATCACCAAGGTTTGCTGATCGGTATTGTAGGAAATTGAACGAATGTCTTGATCACTTAAGCCATTTACAGAGGTAAAAATTTCCAAATCGTTATCGGTTGAATCGTAGGAAAATAATCCACCTTTGGTGCCAACGAAGATTTTGGTTCCTACCGGTTCCAAGCATTGGGCTTGTGCAAACGGCAAATGCGTTCTCCAACCTCCCATGGGCAAGTCCTGACTCCATGAAAAGCAGGAGATCAACGTTGCAACGATTCCGAATACGATTTTTAGCATCTCAACAAAAGTAACGAAAAATGCCTCAATTACGTGCTTTGAGGACGAATTTCTATGGTAGATTGTCCGTTCCCTTTGGGTTTTAATTCAATCTGGCAATGAATTCGTTCCCTCAATTCTTGAACGTGGGAAATGAGTCCAATCATTTTTTTCGATTGTTGTCGAATCGCATCGATGGCTTCCATGGCTGCGTTCAGAGAGTCGGGATCCAAAGTTCCAAATCCTTCATCGATGAACAGGGTATTCAATTGGGCATTTTGGGCGGCGAATTCGCTCAGGGCCATGGCCAATGCAAGGGAAGTGAGGAACATTTCGCCCCCAGAGAGGGTGTCCACACTTCGGATTTGATTGCCCAAGTATTGATCGACGACCACCAAGTGGCTATCGCCTTTCGGGTGTTTTTCCTGTTGAAGGATGTACCTTGCTTTGAAATCTCCCAATTTTTTGTTCGCAATTTGAATCAGCAAATCGAGGGTATATTGTTGAGCAATTTTAGAGAAACGATCGCCGTTGGTATCGCCGAAGGCCGTGTTTAGCACATTCCAATGTTGGAATTCGGCTTTTAAGGTTTGAATTTCTTCCAATTTGGAGCCGGCCTGTTCTCTTTTGGATTGTTCGGTTTTGATTTCAGTTTGGATGTTGCCTTGGTGGATGAGCTTTTCCTTCAGTTCGGTTTCCCGCCCTAAAAGAACCTGTTTTGATTCATCTTCGGTTTGGGCGGGCTGCGGCTGATTTGCTTGGGCGGCTTCCCGACGCGTTATTTCATTCTCTAAATCCCGAAGCAGAGGGAGTTGGCTCTCCATTTCCGTTTTCCATCCTCTCCATTCCTTTATTTCTTCTCCTTTGATCCAACTCGACTCCGTTTCTTCCAAGGTTGAAAATCCAACTTTTCGAATTTCTGATAGGATGCTTTCTTCCAAATTCATCAGGTCTTTTTGCCCATTGGAGATGGTATTCGATGTTTTTTCTTGTTTTTCCTGATTGTTGGATAGCTGCTCTTTTTTGGAAGAAACAGCGTTGATCCACCCATCAACTACTCCCAAGAAATTGGAGGGAAATTGTTCAAAATAGGATTGGGTAGCGAGTTCCAATTTTTCTTGAAGGGGTGGAATCTGTTGGAAAATTGGTTCGGCCCGTTCCAATTGCTGGTATTGTTCCACTTTTTCACGGGCCGATTGCAGTTGTTCCCCTTGGGTTTGAAAGTGGTCGATGGCCGACTGTGCCGATTCAAATCCTCCTATTTTTTGTTGTTTCAGTTTGCCCAAAAGCGATAATTCATCGGCTTTCAGCGTGTCCAACTGTCCACCAAAAACGGCCATCTTTTGATGGAGTTCCCTTTCTTTGTTTTGCAATTGAGCAACGATTTGGGTAAGAGCCACGCATTTCCGGTTCCAACCGTCGCGCTCTTCGGTTTTCTTTTGCAAAGCATCATCGAACGGTTGATGCGCGAAGGGATGTTCCAACGATCCACACACCACACACGGTTGTCCTTCCACCAAAGTTGCCCGAATTTGAGACGCATCGGCTATTTTTTGAAGTCCTTCCACCTCCAATTGAGCAGCTTCCCCTTGTTTTTGCGCCGATTCCAATTCCATAGAAGGGCCCTCAAGTTGTTGGGCGATTTCTTGAATTTCGTTGGCAAGGGTCTTCTGGCTCGATTCGTTTTGGGTTATTTGGGTTCTCTTAATTTCCAACTGTTTTTCGCTCTCCAACCATTGCAGGGCGTTTTGCTTTTGTTGGCTGCATTGTAAAACTTCTTTCTCCACCTCTTCCACCGGGATGTTCATGCGCTTGAACAGCAATTCGGTTTCTGATTTCCAGGCTTTCCAGGTGGCTGTTGGAGTTTCGAAGGACCAATTCCAACGCCCTACCAAATCGGCAATGGAACGCTTCCGTTGTTCGAGTTCAGTTTGTAGGGATTGAATTTTTTCTTTTTCAGATTGGGCCAAAAGCTTTTTTTGTTCAAGCTCACTGAGCCAATCGGTTTGAGTTAAAAAGTTCGGTTTGAGCGAATCAATGTTGCTTTTGATTTCCGTGATTTCTTGATGGAGACGACTCTTTTCTTCTTCCAATTGAGTGGACTGGTTGGTTTGAAAAGCAATGTTTTCGATCAAGCGGCTTCGTTGTTGGAGGATGGGTATGAACCTTTCCGCTTTTTCGTGTCGGTCGTAGGCTTCAGAAACAGCAGAAAAGCGGTGTTCCAACTCTCTCTTTTTTTGAAGCAATTGAACTTGTTTCTCCTTTTTTGATTCCAGTTCTCGGTGGTTTTCCCACCACAGAACTTCCGTTCGGTTTTGCTGAATTCCGTCTTCGAGAGCAGAGATCGATTGCTGAATTTCGGTTAGCGATTGAACAAGTTTTTCTTTTTCTTCATCGGTTAACAGGGCAATGGATCCCAGAGCAATTTCTGCCGCTTCGATTTCTTTCTTTTTCGCGAGGAATTTTTCTGATATTTTCTTCCCTAAACTCCTAAAAAGCGTTTTTCCCGTGATTTTTTCCAGCAATTGAGCGCGTTCGGTGGCTTCAGCTTTGAGCAATTTTGCAAAATCTCCTTGGGCCAACATCACCGCCATTCGGAACTGGTTGGCATCCAATCCAATATTGGCGGTGTTTTCAGCAACAACCTCTTTATCTTTATCGGTAACCAATTCCCATTTTCCACCAACCCATTTCATCAGGGTCATTTTAAGGTGGGCCGAGTTGAATCCTTGGGATCGTGCTGTGCGTTCAGCCCTGAATTGCGACTTGAATCGATTTTTTGCATCCATTTCGTAGATGATCTCTGCCGTAGCCGAAATGGCTCCCCGCGTAATCACCATCCCTTGTTCGTTGATGCTTGGGGCTGTAATCTTCCCCCCGGTTCTCGGAGTTTCTTTGAACAAAGCCAAATTGATCGCATCCAAAATGGTTGATTTCCCCGAACCCGTTGGTCCGCAAATGAGAAAGATCCCCTCTTCTGAAAAAGGGGTTCCATCAAAACGGATGGTTGTTTTTGCAGCTATCGACTGAATGTTTTCGATGGTGATGGATAGAATTTTCATCAGTATTGCCCCCCTTCGTTCATTTGTATTTCTTCAATTAATCCGTCAAAAATTTCTTTTAAGATTTCAATGTGCTCGAAATGATCCCGGTGAAAGGTTGAATCAAAAATCAGTTCAGGAGTAACCGAATCGGCAGGAACTGCAGCTTGATGCATCCCGGCTTGGGGATGATTTCCGGTGAACTGAAGGGAATGATCCAAAATGATGGCGCTCCCGTTCCATGATTGTTGCGCTATTTGAATCATTTCCAATAAATTGGCGTATTCATTTCCTTGAATTTTCTCTTCGCGAACATTGATTTTTATCCAGGGAACCAATCCTTCTGGGTTTTCAAATTGATCAATTTTTTCTTGAATTTCTTGAAAAGTGCCCGTCCAATCGTACAATTTCCGAAATACGGGAATGGGAACCGACTCGATGGACGATATGCCGGTAGCTGATACTTCCAACAGGACTACCCGTTTGGCATATTCGGTTTCAGAAAAAGAGAGCATGTTCGGACTACCAGAGTAGATGATCCGATTTTCTTGTGGAGATTGGGGTTTGTGAATATGACCCAATGCTACATAGGCAAAGGACTCCGGAAAAATGTCGAGAGGTAGCCCATTTAAAGTTCCCACCTGACGTTCCGAATCGCTGGATAGCGATTTGTCGGCGAACAAATGGCCCATGCCAATCTGCGTTGCGTTTGGAAATTGTTCGTTGCAATGATCGGCCAATTTGCGGTAGTGAACGCGATGGGCCTCGGTTAATCGTTGCTCGATATCGCCTTCAAACCCTTCGGGCAATCGGAAATCTTTCTCGCGCAAAAAAGGAGTGGCGGCCACCACAGCTTCCATTTCCCCGGAACGATTGTACAACGGAAAGCACTCTTGGGAAGGATCTTCGGGGAAAGGTTCGCCCACCAAAATCACATCCCAAGCGGCCGCCAACGGACGAATCCCGTTGACCGCCCCAATGGAGTCGTGATTTCCACCGGTAATGATGATTTTCGTATTCGTTTCCTTCCCCAATCGCGCCAAAAAACTGTAGTACATCTGCTCGGCATCTTGGGGCGGATTCGCAACGTCGAACAAGTCGCCAGCCATCAAAATGTAATCAATTTCCTTCTCCACGCAACACCCAAGCAGCCATTCTAAAAATAACTGCTGTTCCTCCAACAACGATTGCTGCTTCAATCGTTTGCCTAAATGCCAATCGGCGGTATGTAATAGTCGAATCATGCTTTACAAAGGAAGAAATAAATTGCGACATCTTCCGACACAAAAAAGTTTTTCTAAAATTCGGTACCTTTGCTCCCCATGAGCGCACCCGATTTTCAATCTGAAATATTTCGTAGAAGAACATTTGGGATCATTTCCCACCCCGATGCCGGTAAAACCACCCTCACCGAAAAACTGCTGTTGTTTGGAGGAGCCATTCAAGAAGCTGGAGCCGTAAAATCCAATAAAATCAAAAAATCAACCACCTCCGATTTCATGGAAATTGAAAAGCAGAGGGGAATTTCGGTGGCTACCTCCGTGATGGGTTTTGAATACCAAGGATGCAAAGTGAACATCCTCGATACCCCCGGCCACAAAGATTTTGCTGAAGATACCTACCGAACGCTAACCGCTGTGGATTCAGTGATCGTAGTCATCGACGTGGCGAAAGGGGTGGAGGCACAAACCGAACGATTGGTGGAAGTGTGCACCATGCGCTCCATCCCCATCATCGTTTTCATCAACAAACTTGACCGTTTCGGGAAAGATGCCATCGACCTTTTGGATGAAGTTGAACAACGCCTCAAATTGAAAGTTACGCCCCTATCTTGGCCCATTGGGATGGGACCTCACTTCAAAGGAGTGTATTCCATCTACAAGAAAGATTTGAAATTATTTCGTCCGTCTTCCACCACCGTTTCCGAAGAATGGGCGTCCATCCAAAACTTGGAAGATCCAGAATTGGATCGTCAAGTTGGGGCGGATTTTGCCGATGCATTGAGGGAAGATTTGGAAATGGTTTCGGCGGTTTATCCCGAATTCAAACGAGAAGATTACCTCACCCAGAAGGTTTGTCCGGTGTTTTTCGGATCGGCGGTGAATAATTTCGGGGTGAAAGAATTGCTCGAAACGTTCATCGAAATTGCGCCCATGCCCTTGCCGGCCAAAACCGATTTACGGGTGGTTGAACCAACCGAAAATAAATTTACCGGATTCGTTTTTAAAATCCACGCGAACATCGACCCGAAACACCGCGATCGAATTGCTTTCGTGAAAATTGTTTCGGGCACGTTCCACCGCAACCAAAATTACCTCCACGTGCGCCAGGAGCGCATGATGAAATTCTCGTCGGTAACCGCTTTCATGGCTTCGAAAAAATCGACGGTCGACGAAGCTTATCCCGGCGATATTGTGGGTTTGCACGACACCGGAAACTTCCGAATTGGGGATACCCTCACCGAGGGCGAGAAAATGAACATCATGGGCATTCCCTCGTTTTCGCCCGAAAATTTCCGCTACATCGAGAATGCCGATCCGCTCAAACAAAAACAACTGGCTAAAGGAATTGATCAATTGATGGACGAAGGAGTGGCTCAGTTGTTCGTGCACCAAATGACCAATCGGAAAATCATCGGTACCGTTGGTCCCCTTCAATTTGAGGTGATTCAACACCGTTTGGAACACGAATACGGAGCGAAGTGTAAATGGGAGCCCATCAACATTTACAAAGCGTGCTGGGTGGAACTGAGTGATCCCAAAGAGTTGGAAGATTTTCGTCGGAAAAAGCTTCGATCTTTTGCCTTGGATAAGCATCAGCGTCCGGTTTTTTTGGCCGATAGTGCTTATGCCATTCAGATGGCTCAGGAAGATTTTCCGAACGCCAAATTCCATTTTATTTCCGATTTTTAATCGATCCGATTCGCGCTAAAAAGGCAGTTTTAACTGTTGATTTATCCGTACCTTTGCGAAAATTTTTTTCGATGTTGGATAAGTTGAAGCAATTCGAGGCCAAAAAGCCCGAAATCATTTTCGAATGGAACGATTCTGAAACCGAAGCCCAAGGTTGGGTGGTGATCAATTCGCTGCGTGGTGGAGCTGCTGGAGGCGGTACCCGGATGCGGGTAGGATTGGATCAGCGGGAAGTGGAATCGTTGGCTAAAACCATGGAAGTGAAGTTTTCTGTTTGTGGTCCCGCCATCGGTGGAGCCAAATCGGGCATCAACTTCAATCCTGCCGACCCTCGAAAAGAAGGCGTTTTGCGTCGTTGGTACCAAGCCGTGATGCCGCTTTTGAAAAATTACTACGGCACGGGTGGCGATTTAAACATCGATGAAATTCACGAAGTGATTCCCATTACATCCCAATACGGCCTGTTGCATCCGCAAGAAGGCGTTGTTAACGGGCATTACAAAACCGATCACGCCGACAAACAGAATCGGATTTCTGCCCTGCAAATTGGGGTGTCGAAAGTGGTAGAGAACGGCAACTACGTTCCTGCTCTGGGAAAGGGATATACCGTTGCCGACATGATTACCGGTTGGGGTGTGAGTGAATCCATTCGCATTTTCACCAAAAATCAAGGCGAAACCTTGGAAGGCAAAACGTTCATCATGCAAGGTTGGGGAAATGTTGCTGCAGCTGCAGCGTTTTTCTTGGCCCAACAAGGTGCAGGAATGAAAGCTGTGATCGACCGCAATGGCGGATTGATTCATGAGGGGCAGGGGTACGGTTTGAATGAGGTCGCTGAGATGTTTATTTCCCGAAATGGAAATGCCTTGAATGCACCGAACATGCTATCATCGGAAGAGATGCAGAAGAAAGTTTGGGATGTTTCAGCGGATATTTTTGTACCGGCTGCCGCTTCCCGATTGGTTACTCAGGACCAGATTGATCGCCTCATTGCAGCTGGATTGAAGACGGTTTCTTGCGGCGCCAATGTGCCGTTTGCCGATGCTGAAATTTTCTTTGGCCCTATTGCACAAAGTGCGGATGCACGCATCAGCGTTATTCCCGATTTTGTTGCCAATTGCGGCATGGCTCGAACGTTTGCTTATTTGATGAGCGGGAAGGCAGAATTAACCGATGAAGCCATTTTTGGGGATGTAACCCAAATCATGGAACAAGCGCTCGGAAATATTCATCAGAAAAATCAAACCAAAACCAATCTTTCAGCCACCGGGTTTGAGATCGCATTGGATCAACTTCTTTAAGTGTTAGTTTAGCCCTATGAAAATTACCGAACATATTGAAAAATCGAACGGGAAAACGTTGTTTTCTTTCGAAATTCTTCCTCCTGAAAAAGGGCAAGGCATCGAAGGAATTTACAATGGAATTGAACCCTTGTTGGATTTCTCTCCCAGTTTTATTGATGTTACCTACCACCGGGAAGATTACGTGTTGCGCAAGCGTCCGGGCGGTGGTTACGATAAGGTGATCACCCGCAAACGCCCGGGAACGGTAGCGATTTGTGCGGCCATTACCAGCAAATACAAAGTGGATACGGTCCCGCACATCATCTGCGGAGGTTTTTCCAAAGAAGAAACCGAAAATGCTTTGATTGAATTGAATTTCCTAGGAATTGATAATGTGTTGGCGCTTCGTGGCGATAACATGAAATCGGAACAGAAGTTCAATCCGCAACCCGATGGCAACCAAAATACCTTGGAGTTGATTGAGCAAATGCTCGACATGAACAAAGGAATGTATTTGGATGAGGATTTGGAAAATACGTCGAAGTCGAACTTTTGCGTTGGGGTTGCTGGTTATCCAGAAAAGCACCACGAGGCTCCCAATTTGAAGAAAGATTTGGAGTTTTTGAAAAGAAAAGTGGATTTGGGAGCCGAGTACATCGTTACTCAAATGTTTTTCAACAATGCCAAGTTTTTTGAGTTTGTTGACCAAGTTCGAAGCATGGGAATTAACGTGCCCATCATTCCAGGGTTGAAACCGCTCACCACCAAAGCTCAACTTTCCTTGTTGCCCAAATCCTTCCATATTGATATTCCCGAAGATTTGGCGGATGCCGTAGAAAAGTGCAACAACAATGCCGCGGTGATGGAAGTTGGAGTAGAGTGGGCCATTCAGCAATGCAAAGAATTGAAAGCCGCCGGTGTTCCGATTCTTCATTTTTACACCATGAGTAAGGCCAAGGCAACCGCGGCCATCTGCAAGCAAATTTTCTAACGGATGGAGCACCTTTACGTTATCCTTGGAGGAATTTTAGTCCTTTTCCTGATCTGGAAATTCTTCAAAAGTTTGTTGAAAATTGCTCTCGTTGTGGTGTTGGGTTATGCCCTTTACCATTTTTTCATTCGATAAAATAAAAAATTATGATACAACATGTTTTGGCCGAATTAGGCATTCAATCGCACAATGCTGCAACCTCAACCGGATCTCAATGGATGCCTGGAACGGGAAAAATTGAAAGTTTTTCTCCCGTTGATGGAAAACTCATTGGAACGGTAGCCAATACCACCAAAGAAGAATACGAGGCTGCCATTGTTTCGGCTCAAAAAGCCTTTGAATCTTGGAGAATGATGCCTGCCCCAAAGCGAGGCGAAATCGTTCGCCAATTTGGAGATAAACTTCGCGAGAAGAAAACCGCTTTGGGTACCTTGGTGAGCTACGAAATGGGAAAATCCCTTCAAGAAGGTTTGGGTGAAGTTCAGGAGATGATCGACATTTGCGATTTCGCTGTTGGACTTTCGCGTCAGCTTTACGGATTAACCATGCATTCCGAGCGAGCGCTTCACCGCATGTACGAGCAGTACCATCCGCTCGGAATTGTGGGGATCATTTCTGCCTTCAATTTTCCCGTTGCTGTTTGGGCGTGGAATACGGCATTGGCTTGGATTTGCGGCGACGTTTGCGTTTGGAAACCATCCGAAAAGGCACCACTTTGCGGCGTTGCTTGCCAGAACATCATTGCTGAAGTGTTGAATGAAAACCAATTGCCTGAAGGCATTTCGGTACTTATTCAAGGAAATTACGAAGTAGGGGAGTGGATGTCGTCCGACCACCGCGTTCCGTTGGTGTCGGCCACTGGATCTACCCGCATGGGGAAAGCCGTGAACCAAAAAGTGGCCGAACGTTTGGGCCGCGCTTTGTTGGAATTGGGCGGAAACAACGCCATCATCGTTACTCCCAACGCCGATTTGGACATGACCATCATCGGTGCTGTATTTGGAGCTGTGGGTACGGCTGGGCAACGTTGCACCACCACCCGCCGCTTGATCATTCATGAAAGCATGTACTCCGAGGTGGTGAATCGCTTAACCAAGGCTTACGGACAATTGAAAATTGGAAATCCGTTGGATCAAGCCAACCACGTTGGTCCTTTGATCGACCGCGGTGCTGTGGAAATGTATTCCAAGGCATTGGAGTCTGTGGTTGCCGAAGGCGGTAAGGTTTTGGTAGAAGGCGGGGTGTTGCAAGGAGAAGGTTACGAAAGCGGATGCTACGTGAAGCCTGCCATTGTGGAAGCCCAGAATCATTTCCATGCCGTTCAAACCGAAACGTTTGCTCCCATTTTGTACGTGATGAAATACAACACCATTGAAGAAGCGATTGCTTTGCAAAACGGTGTAGCTCAAGGATTATCTTCGGCCATCATGACCACCAACATGCGGGAGGCAGAATTGTTCCTCAGTGCTGCTGGTTCCGATTGCGGAATCGCTAACGTGAACATCGGCACTTCGGGTGCTGAAATTGGTGGCGCCTTCGGTGGTGAAAAAGAAACCGGTGGCGGCCGTGAGTCGGGTTCCGATGCTTGGAAAGTTTACATGCGCCGCCAAACCAATACCATCAATTATTCTACCCAACTTCCTTTGGCACAAGGAATTAAATTCGACCTATAATCCATGAATCCGGACGAAATTTTCAAAAATGTGGTTTCCCATGCCAAGGAGTATGGGTTCGTTTTTCCTTCTTCTGAAATTTACGACGGCTTGGGTGCGGTGTACGATTACGGTCCGTTTGGCAGTGAGTTGAAAAATAACCTTCGCCGTTACTGGTGGACCGCCATGACCCAGTTGAACGAGAACATTGTTGGAATTGATGCAGCCATCTTCATGCATCCTACCACTTGGAAAGCTTCCGGACACGTGGATGCGTTCAGCGATCCGTTGATCGATAACAAAGACAGCAAAAAGCGTTACCGCGCCGATGTTTTGTTGGAAGACCACATGGCGAAAATTCAAGGCAAGATTGATAAAGAAGTTGAAAAAGCGGCCAAACGCTTTGGTGAAACGTTCGATCCTGAAATGTATGCCAATACCAATCCGCGAGTTTTGGGTTACCGGGAAGAAATTCAGAAGGTAGAAGAACGCATGAAAGCTGCTTTGGAGTCGGGCAATTTGGAAGACCTTCAGCAGCTGATTGTTGACTGCGAAATAGTTTGTCCGGTTAGTGGCAGCCGCAATTGGACGGAGGTTCGTCAGTTCAATTTGATGTTCGGAACCGAAATGGGCGCAACCGCCGAGGGGGCTACCACGGTTTATTTGCGCCCGGAAACGGCTCAGGGAATTTTTGTGAACTTC
The DNA here is from genome assembly GCA_947459245.1 of Bacteroidota bacterium. Lineage (GTDB taxonomy): Bacteria > Bacteroidota > Bacteroidia > UBA7662 > CANHCV01 > CANHCV01. The sequence continues at coordinate 19,725 of CANHCV010000006.1, read as the reverse complement.
TTGAATGTGCAGAAAACCGCCCGCATGAAGATTCCTTTCGGAATTGCTCAAACGGGAAAAGCATTTCGCAATGAAATTGTTGCACGTCAGTTCATTTTCCGCATGCGCGAATTTGAACAGATGGAAATGCAATTTTTTGTTCGTCCTGGAACCGAAATGGAGTGGTACCACCATTGGAAAGAAGCCCGCATGAAGTGGCACCATGCTTTGGGATTGGGAGCCGACAAATACAAATTCCACGATCATTTGAAATTGGCGCACTATGCCAATGCTGCTGCCGATATTGAGTTTAAGTTTCCTTTTGGATTCAAGGAATTGGAAGGAATTCACAGCCGCACCGATTTCGATTTGGGCAAGCACGAAGAGTTTAGTGGTAAGAAATTAAGGTATTTCGATCCGGAATTGAACGAGAGTTACATCCCTTATGTGGTGGAGACCTCCATTGGTTTGGACCGTTTATTTTTGGCAGTATTATCTACCGCCTACCAAGTTGAAACGTTGGCCGACGGCAGTACACGGGAGGTTTTGAAGTTTCCGGCCGCTGTTGCGCCGGTAAAAGTAGCCGTTTTACCTTTGGTGAACAAAGACGGATTGCCGGAGAAGGCGAGGGAAATCTTCGATTTGCTTCGCTTCGATGTAACCGCACAAATCGATTCCAAAGAAAGCATTGGGAAACGCTATCGCCGTCAGGATGCCATTGGTACGCCTTTGTGCGTAACGGTGGATCACGATTCTTTGGTAGATGGAATGGTAACGGTTCGCGATCGCGACACCATGGAGCAAGAGCGCATTCCGATTTCGGAGTTGCGTAGCAGGGTTATCGCCAAAACCGAGATGCGGAATTTGTTTGTAGGATAAAATTCTTTGATCATTAGAATATGGAAACCGCCGAAAGGCGGTTTTTTTGTGGTATTCAAAATTGGAAACGATTGAAACGGCTCTGAGGCTTAACTTTACTTCTGGGGAGGGGTCAGGCTTATCCCGCCTGATACTTGCATCTTTTGGAATTCTTCTTCATCCATTGAAATCGGTAAATTCAAAAAATTGGAAACGGTTGAAACGGCTCTGAGGCTTAACTTTACTTCTGGGGAGGGGTCGGACTTGTCCAACATTTCGTTGGAGAAAGCGATGACCTAGTTAATTGGATGGCTGTCGAAATGAATCGAGGTGCCCGATTGTATCGAAATTTTTCGGGATGTACCAAGGGAAATGAAAGCCATTTTGAGAAAGTCTTCAATCTTGAAAAAACAACGTCAGTTGGCCTCAATCCGAAAATCTGAGAGGGATCATTAAAAAATAAATCCGATTAAAATCTTTTTTTGAATTTGATGTCTGATATTGGTGTACTTTTAGCAATGTACATTCACCCTGATGTAAAAAAAAGTCAATCAAGGCTGCTTCGTAGTAAAACAGGGAGTGCAAGAGAAGGATTATTGTGAATTTCGTTGAACAGCTCCATGATTGGTCAATCAAAGCGCTAATTCCAATTACAGTACTAAATTCAAAAACGATGAGAAAAATAATTTTTATTACTGCGCTCTTTTTTACCAATCATTTGGTTGCTCAGCAAGACAATCCGAACAAGGTCAATAAAGCAGGACTTGGTATCCAACTGGGAACCGGTTTGTTGTACGGGGGAGTAGGTTCGATCATTGAATACCAAATAAAATGCAAGGAAAATCTACGTTTGACTCCTTTTTTGGGAACAGGTGTTTCGATTGGTGGCCCGCCCGATCAAACCGACACGGTTCATTCGGAAGGATTGTGGATGAATTCTGCACTAGGAATTAATTTAGAGTACGGAAGAAAACACCGATTGATATTAGGTCCTCAATTGATCAGTGCTTTTTTCAGTTCTGAAATGCTTCCTCAAAGTCCCGATCAACGGTTTTTCCTCGGTTTTTCCATGATTGCTGGATATAAAGGAACGAGTGCCTTCGGGCTTTTTTGGCAAGGATACGTAGGATTAGCGCGTATTCAGGCTCCTTTGATGACTGAACTAGACCCGTTTCTAGAACCCAACGTGGGATTAGGAATAGGTTATAAATTCTAATCCCTTCAACTTGCGACTCACGGAAATTTACCCGGTTTTTAAATGTTTTATTGAAAACCCTCGAGTTATTCGACCGAAGGGAGAAGGAAAAAGGATTTGTACGGTGTCTTCGACAGCTTCAGACACCGGAATCGATAACCTCAGGCACCGGAAGAGTGAGCTAGGTTCAATAGTTTTGCCCGTTCCCTGAAGATCTCGAAGGGCGAAGGACGCAAACCCTCAATACCCCAAATTCGGGCCCAACCACCTCTCGGCTTCCTCCAACGTCCATCCCTTGCGGGTAGCGTAGTCGGACACCTGGTCTTTCTGAATTTTTCCTAAACCGAAGTACTTGCTCTCGGGGTGACCAAAATACCATCCGCTAACGCTGGCCGCCGGCCACATGGCCATGCTTTCGGTTAACGTTACGCCGATGCGTTTCTCTACTTCCAACAAGCGGAAAAGCGTCAACTTTTCGGTGTGCTCCGGACAAGCGGGATAACCCGGTGCGGGGCGAATGCCTTGGTACTTCTCCCCAATCATCGATTCATTGTCTAAGGTTTCATCCGAGGCGTAGCCCCAAATCTCTTTTCGAACTTTTTCGTGAAGAAATTCTGCAGCAGCCTCTGCAAAGCGATCGGCCAAGGCTTTCGCCATGATGGAGCGGTAATCGTCGTGGTCCTTTTCGTAGATTTCTACCAACTTTTCCAATCCTAAACCCGCCGTTACGCAAAATGCGCCCACGTGATCGTTTTTGTCTGCCACAAAATCTGCCAAGGAAAAGTTGGAAATTCCGTCGGATTTTTCGCTTTGCTGACGTAAATGATGCAGCACTTCCAACGGTTGTTTTCGGTCTTCATCGGTAAAAAGTTGGGTGGAATCGTTGGCCAACGGTTGAGCTGGAAAAATTCCCACCACGGCTTTGGCCATCACGGGAGCATCTTTCAACCAATCTTGCAGCATGCTTTGCGCATCCGCAAACAGTTGTTTCGCTTCGTTTCCAACCACTTCATCTTCTAAAATTCGGGGATATTTTCCGTGCAATTCCCACGTCTGGAAAAACGGAGTCCAGTCGATGTAGGGCGCCAATTCCTTCAACGTTAAATCAAAATGTTGTACGCCACTTTGCTTCGGAGCCGGCGCAGCCGGAGCTTGTAACGGGAATTTTCGTTTGCGAGCTTCTTCCAAAGGCACAAAACGTTTTTCGGCCTGCCGATTCAGAAAACCTTCCCGAATGTGGTCGTTTTCTGCTTTGACCTTGGCCATAAAACCCGCACTTTGTTCATCGCTCAAAAGCGAACTCACCACCGGCACCGAACGCGAAGCATCCAACACGTGGATCACCGAACCGTGGTACTGGGGCGCAATTTTTACCGCTGTGTGCGCTTTCGAAGTGGTGGCACCGCCAATCAACAGCGGTTGTTTCATCCCACGGCGCTCCATCTCCTTGGCTACATAAACCATTTCATCCAACGAAGGCGTAATCAATCCCGAAAGACCAATCACATCAACGCCATGTTCTTGGGCCGCATCCAAAATTTTGTCGCAAGGAACCATCACCCCTAAGTCAATGATTTCAAATCCGTTGCAGGCCATCACCACTCCAACAATGTTTTTGCCGATGTCGTGAACGTCGCCTTTTACGGTTGCGAGCAATACTTTTCCGGCTGCTTTCGCATTCGGATTGTTGCGTTTTTCTTCTTCCAAAAACGGGGTGAGGTAGGCCACGGCTTTTTTCATCACCCGGGCCGATTTTACGACTTGGGGAAGGAACATTTTTCCTGCTCCAAACAAGTCGCCCACTACGTTCATCCCGTCCATCAAAGGACCTTCAATCACCGAAAGTGGGCTTCCCAACTCCATCCGAGCTTCTTCGGTATCCAATTCAATAAAATCGGTAATGCCTTTTACCAGGGCATGTTCCAAACGTTTTCTCAGTGGAAGTTGTCGCCAAGCGTCGTCTTTTTCTTTTTGTTTCCCAGCTCCTTTCACGGTTTCCGCAAACTCCAACAAACGCTCCGTAGCATCCGGCCTGCGGTCCAATAAAACGTCTTCTACGCGTTCCAAAAGGTCTTTCGGAATGTCGTCGTAAACCTCCAACATGGATGGATTCACAATGCCCATGTCCATGCCGGCTTGAATAGCGTGGTAAAGAAAAGCCGAGTGCATGGCTTCCCTCACTCGGGTATTTCCACGGAAGGAAAAGGAGATGTTCGAAACACCACCGCTCACGTGTGCTCCCGGTAAATTCTGACGTATCCAACGGGTGGCTTCAATAAAGTCGATGGCGTTACGGCGATGTTCCTCCATGCCGGTTCCAACGGGGAAAATATTGGGATCGAAAATGATGTCGTTGGGGTTCATTCCCACCACTTCCGTGAGGATTTTGTAGGATCTTTGGCAGATTTCAATGCGACGGTCCAAGGTGTCGGCCTGTCCGTTTTCGTCGAAAGCCATCACCACCACGGCCGCACCAAATCGGCGGATAAATTTGGCTTGATGGATGAACTCTGCTTCACCGCCTTTGAGGGAGATGGAATTCACCACGCACTTTCCCTGAACGCACTTCAATCCGGCTTCGATGATTTCCCAACGGGAAGAATCAATCATGATGGGCACCCGAGCGATATCGGGTTCGGCCATCACTAAATGAAGGAAACGGGTCATGGCGGCAACTCCATCAATCATCCCTTCATCCATGTTGATGTCGATGATTTGAGCGCCACCTTCTACTTGGTCTCGAGCTACTGAGAGGGCATCTTCATAATTATCGGCCTTGATGAGGTCGAGAAATTTCTTGGAACCGGTAACGTTGGTACGTTCCCCAACGTTCACGAAATTCGACTCTGCGGTAACGTAAAGGGGTTCTAAACCCGAAAGTTGTAAGGTTGGTTTCATGCCGTTTCGAGTTGAGGAATGCTTCGTGGCGGATAGTTTTTAGCGATTTCGGCCAATCGGTGGATGTGGTCGGGGGTGGTGCCGCAGCATCCTCCCAAAATATTGATGACGCCTCTTTTCAGAAATTCTTCCACCTGTTCTCCCATCAACATCGGCGTTTCGTCGTACTCACCAAATTGGTTGGGAAGTCCGGCATTGGGGTAAGCGCAAATGGCGAAAGGAGCTCGCTGGGAAAGCACTTCGAGGTAAGGCAACATGGCTGAAGCTCCCAAAGCGCAATTTAAACCGATGGATAACAAAGGAAGATGCCCCACGGAAATGAGGAACGCCTCGGCCGTTTGTCCGGAAAGCGTTCTTCCCGAGGCATCGGTAATGGTGCCCGAAACCATGATGGGCAAGCGCAAATTGCGCTCTTCGAACACCTGCTCGATGGCGAACAAAGCCGCCTTGGCGTTGAGGGTATCGAAAATGGTTTCCACCAAAAGAATGTCCACCCCTCCATCGATCAAGGCCGCCGCTTGTTCAGCGTAAGCGGTGGTGAGCTGGTCGAACGTGATGGCCCGGTAACCGGGGTCGTTCACGTTGGGGGAGAGGGAAGCGGTTTTGTTGGTGGGTCCCATGGCACCGGCCACAAAACGAGGTTTGTGGGGCTCGGAAGCGGTGAATTGATCGGCTACTTCTCGGGCAATTTTCGCCGAGAGGTAATTGATGTCATACACCAGGTGCTCGCAGGCGTAATCTTCCTGGGCGATGGTGGTGCCCGAGAAGGTGTTCGTTTCTACGATATCGGATCCCGCCCGAAAGTATGCGGCATGAATTTCAGCGATCACGTCGGGGCGGGTGATGGAAAGCAAATCGTTGTTGCCCTGTAGGGGTTTGGTGTGATCTTTTAAAGACTCGTTTCTAAAATCGTCCTCGGTGAGGGAGTACCTTTGAATCATGGTACCCATGGCTCCATCGAGGATGAGGATGCGTTCGCGAAGAAGGTCAGTTATCTTGCTCATAAGTTTGCGTTAGGTTACCCAAAAAGAGCGGAGCAAGAGGAGATGGAAACATCACCTTATCTCGTAGGAATTAGCACCCAGCTGTACGGGGTTGCCAAGGTTTCAAAGGGCCTAGTCCCTCCACCTTTCTGGATAAGCAGTGCAAAGATAAGAAGAAAGAAGGGTAGGAGAAATGAAGTAGAATGGATTCTGAAAAAAAATTATTGGGCGTCGTACTCAATGCCGGAGAGGAAGACTTGGAATTCCCCATTGGAGGGTTCAATTCTATATGAGATAACATCTCCACTTTTTAGCCAAACGGAGGTGTTAATAAGGGTGGAAGAAATATTACAACCAAATGTTGCATATTTTCCAATTAATCTTGAATCAACACTAGTAATTAAAATTCCATTGATAAAAACAGGAACAATTACATTTGTCCTAAGGTCGTAAAAATTTGATCCTTGTAAATATTCTATCTTGAAAATTTTTCCTGATGGAACTGTAAATAAAGTATCAATTTGGCCATTTCTTTGATTTGATTGTGTGTAATTTAATGACCTATTCACCGTCACCACCCTCGAAAACGTTTGGGCTTTGGCCGATTGGAAACAGGTGCCCAGCAGGGCGAATGCAAAAATAAAAATCAGTTTTTTCATGCTTACCATCCTTTTGAAAAAATGTAGTTATTGGAAGATTTAGGACCTTTTTTCGCTTCTCCCGCTTGTTTGGAGTACAAAGAAAAAGGTGCAAAAAGCAAGGGCGCTTGCCCCATCATTTGGTAGTTGTTGTTCTTCCAAATTTCAATGCTCAACCATTTGTTTTTCCCGTTCGCCCAATCGATGGAATCCAGGGAAGAGAGGAGGGGAGTGCCTCCACCTACCGCCAACGTCAATAAACCGGAAGCGTCGGTGGTGGCAGCGTGCGTTTCGGAAAACACCGCCGCACACGTGGCGCAAGAATCTTGAATGCTCAACCTCAGCTGAATGCTCTGGTTTTTCATGGGTTTTCCCAAAGAATCCAAGGCAATCGCCTGATAAGGCATGCGAACGGTTTGGGAAAATCCAAAATAACCGAATGCGCAGAAAAGGAGAAGGAAGAAAAACTTCATGATTTTAATTTACGTTGAATTCAAGGATGGAGAATTGGCCAACAGATAAAGTAGTTCCTTGACCAAAAATATTTTGTTTTCTACTTTCAATAGTTGTTCCAGCTGGGAGCCAAAAAGGGAAGATATTGATGGAATTTCCAAACCCCCCACCAGAAAAACTTCCTCCTGTATAGAAAGTTACTTGTCTTCCATTGATATAAAAGAAATTGTCAACGTAGGAAGGGGTAATATAATCAGGTAAATAACTTTCAACTTTCCAAACTTTACCAAAAGGAACAACCCCTGAATCAATAAGAATAACCCTTGAGAAAGTTAACTCTTGAGGTGTTGTAGATTGAGCGAAAGTTGAAAAGCCAGTGAATAGAAAAAAGACAAAAAGCAAATTCTTCATCCTCAAATATAAAGAAAAAAATGAAAAATTATCTCCCCAATTTCGATTTCCGTAGAAACAATACAGCATTCACCATGCTGGCCCAAAGAAAGCCCAAGCCAATGCCGAAAGTGAGGTAGGTGTAACTGTAGTTTTTAAACGTAGCGAAGGGTTCTACCATTTTCGGATTCATGCCCAATGCTTTGCCACCGGCAATCACTTGCTCCCAATACGTTGGGCTAGCAACTTTCACAAAAACCCAATGCAGTGGAATGGCCACGATGGCCATCAACCCGCAAGAAATGGTGAGGGAAACGGTCCCTTTCCACCACGTCCAATCGGTGGTTTGTTGCAATTTTTTGAAGGCCTGGATGGTCAGCACCATGCCAGCCACCGTAAACCAGCCGAACAAACTTGAGGAGGGAAGAACGCCACCCGACGGAATCCAGTCGAGGGCTTTTTCCAAGTTGGACCATAGGAAGGATAGCAATCCTAAAATGATTCCAAAATTCAACTCAAGTTTGGTGGCGTTCATGGTTTTATTTTGATAGGCGCTTCAAGCGGCGTAACTCGTCGGACGTAAGGTAGCGCCAGTGGCCGCGTGGAAGATCCAACTTGGTTAATCCAGCGTACACCACGCGGTCGAGCTTCTCAACCGTGTAGCCTAAACTTTCGAAAATACGACGTACGATGCGGTTTTTTCCGGTGTGGATTTCCACTCCAATTTCTCGCTTATCGTCGGGTTTTACGTAGGCAATTTCATCCACCTGTACCTTTCCGTCTTCCAGGTCTAATCCTTCACTAATTTCCAACAGGTGGTTTTTGGTCAAGGGTTCGTTGAGGATCACATGGTAAACTTTTTCAGCTTCAAAAGAAGGATGCATGAGTTTCTGAGCCAATCCACCGTCGTTGGTTAACAATAAAAGTCCGGTGGTGTTGCGGTCCAATCGACCCACGGGGAACAAACGCTCCGCCGAGGCCTTGCTCACCAAATCCATTACCGTTTTGCGCCCTTCCGGATCGTCGGTAGTGGTGATGAAGTTTTTGGGTTTGTTCAACAATACATACACCAATTTCTCTCTGGAAACGGGTTCGTCGTCGAACAAAACTACGTCGGTTTGGTTCACTTTTACACCCAATTCGCTGATCACCACATCGTTCACTTTCACACGTCCATCTTGGATGTATTGATCGCAATCGCGACGTGAAGCAATGCCAGCATTGGCTAAATATCGGTTGAGGCGAATCGGCCACTCATCTTTGGGAGCAAACGAAATTTCTTTTGGTGTTGGCCCTTTCATTTCGAAACGCATCAATTGGTGATCGCCTTTATCAAAGCGCGATTTTCCAAATTCTTGATGGTTGGAATGGGAGTCTTCTTGGTTGCTTCGGCTCTCGAATGGATTGAAATTCTCTTCTCTTTTTTGTTTTCTGCGTTGTTGACGGGCTTCTTCCTGCTCGGGAGTTAATTTCGGACGGCCATTGAAGCCACCACGTTCGTTGCGGTCGAAACTTCGGCCACGTGGTTCCCGACTGAACGATTGATCTCCGCGATCGTTGCGGTCGCGGTTGAACGGACGGTCTTCCCGATTGAAGGGACGATCGCCGCTGCGTTCGTTGCGGTCGCGGTTGAATGGACGGTCTTCTCGATTGAAGGGACGATCGCCGCTGCGTTCGTTGCGGTCGCGGTTGAACGGACGGTCTTCCCGGTTGAACGGACGATCGCCGCTGCGTTCGTTGCGGTCGCGGTTGAACGGACGGTCTTCCCGATTGAAAGGACGATCTCCGCTGCGTTCATTGCGGTCGCGGTTGAACGGACGGTCTTCCCGATTGAAAGGACGATCGCCGCTGCGATCGTTGCGGTCGCGGTTGAACGGACGGTCTTCTCGATTGAAGGGACGATCGCCGCTGCGTTCGTTGCGGTCGCGGTTGAATGGACGGTCTTCCCTGTTGAAAGGACGATCGCTGCGTTCGTTGCGGTCGCGGTTGAACGGACGGTCTTCCCGATTGAAAGGACGATCGCCGCTGCGTTCGTTGCGGTCGCGGTTGAACGGACGGTCTTCCCTGTTGAAAGGACGATCGCCGCTTCGTTCGTTGCGGTCACGATTGAACGGACGGTCTTCCCTGTTGAAGGGACGATCGCCGCTGCGTTCGTTGCGGTCGCGGTTGAATGGGCGGTCTTCCCGGTTGAAGGGACGATCGCTGCGTTCGTTGCGGTCGCGGTTGAACGGACGGTCTTCTCGATTGAAAGGACGATCTCCGCTGCGTTCATTGCGGTCGCGGTTGAATGGGCGGTCTTCCCGATTGAAGGGACGATCTCCGCTGCGTTCGTTGCGGTCGCGGTTAAACGGTCGATCATCTCGGTTGAAGGAGCGTTCTTTGGAACGGTCGTGATCAACGTCGAATTTTCGGAAATTTAGATCCTGGGAACGATCTTCTGAATTGGATTTGGAATCAGAACGAAAAGGTTTTTTCTGTTCTTGGTTTTCTGCTTGGTGGCCCCATCCCGGGGTGGCCGACCGGCGAATGCGTTTTCTACCGGAGTTCATAAATTTAAAAAATAAAGGGTTGAGGAATGTGCTCCAATAAAGGACGCTCGAACCTCAACCCTATGGGTGAATGATATTATTCAGAAACAACTTCTACCGTCACTTCCGCTTTTACATCGCGGTGTAAATCTACCTCCACGGTGTAAGTTCCGGTCATTTTCGGATCGTTGTTGAAAGCCATGCGGCGGCGATCAACCTCAATGCCTTTGGCAGCGAGGGCTTCAGCCACGTGACTGGTGGTGATGGAACCGAATAAACGGCCGCCTTCTCCAACTTTTGCCGGGATGCGAAGTGTAGCTTCAGCTAATTTAGCTGCCAATGCTTCTGCATCACCTTTTAATTTTTCCATTTTGCGAGATGCTTGACGTACATCTTCATCGCGCATTTTGATGTTGGATTCATTAGCGATAACCGCCATTCCTTTTGGTAAAAGGTAATTAAGTCCGTAACCGTTTTTAACGGTGATAACGTCGTACTTGTAACCAAGTCCGCGAACGTCTTCTTTCAAAATAATTTTCATAGAACGTCCTCCTTAATTATTTCAAACCATCAGCAACGTAAGGCATCAAAGCAAGGTGACGAGCACGCTTAACTGCTACTGAAATTTTACGTTGGAATTTTAGTGAAGTACCGGTGATACGACGTGGAAGAAGTTTTCCTTGTTCGTTCACGAATTTCAACAAGAAATCAGCATCTTTATAATCGATGTGCTTGATTCTTGCTTTTTTGAAGCGGCAAAACTTTTTGCGGGTTTCCTCTTGAGTAGGAATAGCCGCGAAACTATTACTGATCATGCTTCTCCTCCTTCATTTACAGCCTCAGCAGCGCCTTTTTTAACGCGATGAGATTGGTTAAACGCAATTGCGTGTTTGTCGAGTCTTACGGTCAAAAAGCGAAGAACTCGCTCATCACGCTTGAATTCAACTTCAAATGATGCGATCACGGTTGGATCTGCTTGGAATTCGAAGAGGTGGTAAAAGCCGGTCATTTTCTTTTGGATCGGGTAAGCCAATTTGCGTAGTCCCCAGCTTTCCTGGTGGACCATCTTGCTTCCACGATCGTTCAAGAACTTCTCGAACTTACCCACCGCTTCCTTCACCTGCTCGTCCGATAAAACGGGAGTTAAGATGAAGATGGTTTCGTACTGATTCATACTTAGAAACGGTTTGGTTTTTAAATGGACTGCAAAGGTAAACAACGTTTTCCACATTTTCTCCCACTCTGTCCAAAAAAAATGGTGAGGTTGAAGCTTGGATTTTTCCGTGTTCCTTGCTTTCCTAATACCTTTGCTTTATGGGTCGATTTTTATTGCGCTTTTCCCAATGCTTGGTTTCGGGGCTATTTGTCCTCTCGGGCCTCATTAAACTAAATGACCCGCTGGGATTTTCTTACAAATTGACCGAGTATTTTCATGTTTTTGGATGGGATGTTTCCGATTCCCTTTCGCTATTTTTGGGTATTTCGGTGTGTGTGTTGGAAGTGGTTTGCGGGGTGATGCTGTTTTTAGGGTTTAAGCTGAAACGCGTGACCTGGTTACTACTAATGACCATGATTTTCTTCACGCTGCTTACGGGCATCACCTATTTAAGTGGATACGTGAATCCGGCCTTTTACCAACCCGATCTCCGCGCAGCAGCGGAAGCGGCCGGCCAATCGCCTTCCTTTTTTCAGCCGTTCAACGAAGCCAATCAATTGGTTTCCGATTGCGGATGCTTCGGCGATGCCTTGAAACTTTCGCCAAAGGTGAGCTTTTGGAAAGACGTTGTTTTGTTGTTGCTCATCATCTTTCTTTTGGTGCATCACCGAGAGATTTCTCCTTTAACAACTCCGAAGCGCAGCCGATGGATCACCGGAATGGCTGCCGTTTTTTCTGTGCTGCTATCCACGTTCACCTTGCGCTACTTGCCCATCATCGATTTTCGGCCGTTCAAGGCCGGGAATCATCTGCCCGATTTGATGAAAATTCCTGAAGGAGCACCCACCGATTCGTTTGAATTGATTTTTGTTTACAAGAATCTTCAATCGGGTGAAGTGAAGGAATTTTCAATGGATGCCCTTCCCAGCAAGGGTTGGGAATTTGTGGATCGGAAAGATCGAAAAGTGCGGGAAGGTTATCGGCCGCCCGTGCACGATTTCGTTGCAACCGATTCGGCCGGTAACGACCGAACTGCCGAAATTTTAAATGAAGCCAACGTACTTCTCATCATTTCCTCCGATATGTCGAAGCTCAATGGAAGCGATTTTCAACCTTTTGAGGCGTTTGCTTCGCTTCGTTCCAAAGGATTTAAGGTGTTTGTTTGGACTTCCGGACTTCCTTCCGATGTGGAGCGAATTCAAAGCCAAACGCATCTTCCTTATGAATGGCTTACGGGCGATCGCACCTTGTTGAAGACCATCGTTCGTTCTAACCCGGGGTTAACGTACCTTCGCAAAGGAACGGTGGTGAAGCATTGGAGTTCTGCTCATTTGCCGAAAAACGAAGATTTAATCCCATAAAATGCACGGATTGAGAAAAGGATTGCTGTGGTTTTTTACGCTTTGGGGCGTAGTGACCTTGGTGTTTTTGTTGTTTTTCGGACTATCGAGCGATGCCGTAGAATCGGCCTTAGGACAAAATTCCGATGAAAAAACCCGTCAGGCCATCCGCACAAAATGGGGATTGGATCAGCCGCTATCGGTTCAATACTTGCAAACTTTGAATCGCCTTAGTCCCGTTGGTTTTCACCCCACCGATTCTACATCCTTGGAGTTTTCGGGGGTTTGGGTATGGAAGGGAGATGAAAAGGGGTGCATGCTCAAGTGGCCGTATTTGGGGAAATCCTTTCAAAACAACCGTTCGGTTTCCGATTTATTGATGGAAAGTTTGCCTGGAACGGCCATTTTGGCCTTATCCGCCATTGGAATTGCATTGATTTTGGGATTGGCCTTGGGGGGAATAACGGCTTGGAAGCAGGGAACCTGGCTGGATCGGGCTTTGGTTGGGATTTCTACCTTGGGGATTTCCATCCCCAGTTATTTGGCGGCGGTTTTAGCGGCTTTCTTTTTGGGATATTGGTGGCACGATGCCACGGGTTTGCCCATCAGCGGAAGTTGGATGGATTACGATGTTTGGGAAGGCAAACACATCGCTTGGAAGAATTTAATCTTGCCCGCCTTCACCTTGGGCATTCGTCCGTTAGCGGTGGTTTTGCAGATGTCGCGCTCCAGTTTTTTGGAAACGTATTCCATGGATTACATCCGCACGGCTCGTGCCAAAGGGCTTTCGGAATGGGCCGTATTTCGTTGGCACGTTTTGCGAAATTCCATGGCCCCGGTGGTGACCACGATTACCGGATGGTTGGCGAGTTTGTTGGCCGGGGCGGTTTTCGTGGAAACCATTTTCGGTTGGAAAGGATTGGGAAAACTTACCGTGGATGCCTTGAACGCCTCCGATTTGCCGGTGTTGATGGGCATTGTTTTATTGGTTTCCATCCTATTCATGTTTCTTCAAGCCCTCACCGATCGCATTCATCGGTGGATCGATCCCCGGATTCGGGAGGAGTAGGGGTGAGGGGAGGTAAGATTCAAAAGAATTTGAAAAAAAACGGGAAAAGTATTTTTAATGCATTAATTGCTCAAAAATTAATGAGTTTAGAATTTTCAAGTCGCTATCTATTGTTCCGTTCATGTAGCGATCGTAAATGTCCTTATTATCCGGAGGATTTAAATTTAGTGAATAACCTTTTTCTAGTGCCAAAACCCTAAGGAACTCGCGTTGAGTCCTTCCGTTACCTTCTCTAAATGGATGTAAGTAATTTAAATTATCAAGGATTTCTGCCAATTTTTCTGACAGTTGCAATTTATCATCTTTTGGGATTGACTTGTACGTGTTAATGAGATTTTCCAAGTATTTAAAACCACTTTCAAAGAATGCAATGGGGAAAAATTGTTTTCCATCTTTACTTATTTCAACTTTTCTTGTTTCCCCCGCCCATGAAAAAATGTCTTGAAATAAAAATTTGTGAATTTCAAAAAGGGTTTCAATCCCTATTATTTTAATCGGATTTGCATGAAGTTGATTTAACCTTTTTGCAACTGATCCACTTTCAAAGAAAATAAAAACTTCAGGATCTTCAATCCCTTGTAAATTAAATAATATTCCAGAATTTGGATTAATGTAGGTAAAATGAGGATCGATGTACTGATAAGAATTAGACAAAAGCTTTTTCTTTGGCATTTAAGATGAAATCTTTTAGAGAAATTTTCCCGGTCACGTAGTCACGAATGATTTCAATCCCCTTAGGAGTAGGTTGAAAACCCTCAAACATGGCACTACCTATTGCATTGGCAGTGTTTTCTAAAGTTATTAAATCGGAAAATTTTACCCCCATGATGGTCAAATTTTCTCGGTCAATTTCAATAGGGATGTACATTTCTTTAGGATTATTCCTTGGTCAAATGTACAAAATTTTTCAACTTTTTTATTGGTTTCCATCCTATTCATGTTCCTTCAAGCCCTCACCGATCGCATCCACCGGTGGATCGATCCCCGGATTCGGGAGGAGTAGGGGTGAGGTAATTTTTATCTTATCATTTTTCCTAAACCATTGAATAATTCTCGGCAACACGTATCTTTGAAAATAAAACACGTGTTATGCTAACCAAGTTGACCCTAACCGTAGAAAAAAAGGTGATTGAAAAGGCGAAATCCTACGCAAAAGAAACCGGAAGAAGCCTGTCTGAATTGGTTGAAAACTACCTCGCAACCATTACCGAAGAAAAAAATCCCTCAGATCTTTCCCCAAAACTAAAAAAGTTGGTCGGCTCCGTTCAACTACCAGAAGATTTCGACGAGTCGAAAGAACGATTATCTGCCATTGAAAAGAAGCACTCCTGATGTTAAAAGTGTTTCTCGATACCAATATTTTGATCGACCTCATCGCCGATCGGAAGCCCTTCAGCAAACATGCCATCGAAATTTTCAAAAGCAAAGAAGAAAACAAAACACACCTTTACACCTCTTCCCATTCCATCGTAACCGCCCATTATTTGTTGAAGAAATACGTGGATGAAAAGGAACTTAGAACGATTCTTTTCAACCTACTCGACTTTATTGAAGTTATTCCAGTGGATTTAGATGGATTAAAAAAGGGTTTGCGATCAAGCATTAAAGACTTTGAAGATGCTGTTCAAATGCAGTGCGCATCATCCATTCCCGGAATGAATTACTTGGTTACAAGAAATCTAAAGAATTTTAAAACCAGCGAAATTGAGGTGTTATCTCCAGATGAATTGTGCTTAAAGTTATAAAGATTGAAGGGTAGAAATCGTTTTGATACCGAGTCGTAACCCATCTCAAAGGTTAAAGCGGAGGCTTCAACCTAAATTCGACTGAATATTTTTCGGTTGATTCGCTCCTCCTTCTTATCTTACTTCCCATGAGTCAGCACCGATTAAAAACGTTGGACGTCACCTTCATTGTGGCGGGATTGGTTATTGGGATGGGAATATTTCGAACCCCCTCCGAAGTGGCGCGGCACGCCCAAGGATCGGAAGCCGTTTATTTCTGGGCATGGATCTTGGGCGGAGCGGTGAGCTTTATTGGATCGTTCATCTTTGCCGAAATTGGCACCCGACTTCCCGTGAGCGGCGGATTTTACAAAGTCTTTTCGCGGGTGTACCATCCCGTGGTGGCCTTCATGGTGAACTGGATTTTGGTCATCAGCAACGCAGGGGCCACCACGGCCGTTACCCTCCTCGGAAGCAGTTACCTGCATTCGTTTCTGCACGACTTCGGCGGACGTTTTGGGTATTCCCTCAACATTTCCGAAGGGAGCATCGCCCTGTGCACCATCGCCTTTTTATGGGGCTTCAATCTTCTTGGATTAAAAATGAGCAGCCGCCTCATCAACATCCTCATGATCATCAAAATCGGATTGATGGTGTTCCTCATTTCGGCTTTGTTTTGGGTGACTCCCTCTCCGGCGGTTCACGATCTTCCACCGGCCCCGTTCTCATGGAAAAATCTATTGCTTTGCTTCGTTCCCATCTTTTTTACATTCGGCGGTTACCAAAGCATCATCAATTTTGGGGGCGATATCGACCAACCGAAACGAACCATTCCCAAGGCCGTTCTGGGTGGAATTTTGCTCATCATGGTGCTTTACATGGCCATCAATTGGAGTTATGTTTCGGCTCTCGGACTTCCGCACATGGCATCCACCAACACATTGGCGTCGGATCTAACGTTTCTCATGGGTGGAGCTCAAGCCCAACTGTTTCTGAACTTACTGTTTTATTTGGCGGTGATGAGTTTTGCCAACGTCACCCTCATCAGCAGTTCTCGAATTTATGTGGCCATGGCCGAAGAAGGAGTGCTGCCCAAGGTTTTTCAGAAGTTGTCCAAGTCCAAACAAGTTCCCGTTTGGGGAATCGGATTTTTCTGTGTGGTGATGGTGCTTTCGGTGGTATTTCTGGAATCCTTCCAAAAGATTTTGGGTTACGTGATGTTTTTTGATAGCATTGGGTTTATCCTTGGTGCGGCTTCCATTTTTTGGTTGAGGAAAAAAGCTGCTGAAGCCCCCAACGAAATTTTTGAAATGAAAGGCTACCCTTGGGGGCCCATCCTCTTTGTACTGATTTATTTGGGAGTTACCATCAGCGTGATGCTTCAAGATCCGCAAGCATTTTGGATCGGTTTGGGTCTGTTCCTGGCCGGATTCCCCCTGTATTTTATCCTTAAAAAGCTTTTAAAAAAATCGCATGAATCCGCTTAAAAAAGATTTTCTGCTCGATGGAGAGCTATCGTTTCTGAATTTCGGATCGTTCGGGGCTTGTCCGAGACCCGTGTTTGAAGAATATCAAAATTGGCAACGCAAGCTCGAAGCCTCCCCCGTTCAATTCATCACCAAATTCGGATTGGAGGCTTTGGCCGAGTCGCGGGAAGCTTTGGGGAAGTATTTGGGTGCTTCAGCCCGCGATTTGGTGTTTGTGACCAATCCGAGTTACGCCGGAAATGCCATCGTTCGCGCCTTGCCCATTGCGGCAGGGGAGGAAGTGCTCACCACCAATTTGGAGTACGGCGCCATGGATCGCACCTGGGATTATTACGCCGAAAAGCGAGGATTTGTGATGAAACGAGCCCACATTTCCATGCCCATCGTTTCGAAAGATCAATTTTTGAAAGACTTTTGGTTGGCAGCAACGGAGAAAACCAAGGTCGTTTTTTTGAGCCACATCACCAGTTCTACGGCACTCGTTTTACCGGTGGAAGAAATCATTGCTGAAGCCAAACGCCGAGGCATGCTCACCATCATCGATGGGGCGCACACGCCCGCCCTATTGCCGTTGAATCTTCGGGAACTGGGCGCCGATTTGTATTTCGGAGCTTGCCATAAATGGATGATGGCGCCCAAGGGGGCTTCGTTTCTGTACGCGAATCCCCAACAACAGGCTTGGATCGATCCGTTGGTGATCAGTTGGGGGTATCGAAGTGCGGCACCTTCCGATTCGTTGTTTTTGGATTACCATCAAATGAACGGAACCCGCGATTATTCGGCCTTTCTCACCGTTCCTGCCGCCATTCGGTACATGGAAGAGAACGATTGGTGGAACGTGGCGAAACGGTGCCAGCAAATTGTTCGGGATTGGGCGCCACGATTTACGGAAGCGTTAGGGGTAGAGGCGCATGCGCCCATGACTTCCGATTGGTTGGGGCAGATGTTTGCGATTCCGTTTCCAACCAAAAATCCAGTAAATTTGTACAGAAAATTGGTGGATCATTACCGCATCGAAATTCCGGTGACCGAACAAAACGGAAACACGTTTGTGCGTTATTCGTTCCAGGTCTTCAACGATGAAAACCAATTGCAGCAATTGTTGGATGTTTTAAAAAATGAAAGAGGATGAAAAACCTTCAAAAAATCGTTCTGCTCTTAGCCTTGGCTTTCTGCGCCACGGCGGGAGATTCTCAGACTTCCAAGGCGAGGAAAACGGACGTTAAGGAAATTATTTATGTGGTTCCAACCCTTCAATTCCCACCCGATTTGGTGGTGAAGATGCAACGGGAAATTGAGGGTTTTTACCGGGTAAAAACAAAAACCTTACCGCCCACTTCGTTTCCGAAAAAATGCATGTCGCCCATCCAAGGGCGGTACAACGCGAACAAAATTCTCGGCTTTATCCAACAAAAATACGGGGCGAAAAAGGCCAAAGTTTTGATCTTGACGAATCTGGATATTTGCACCGATCGGAAATTGAATGGGAAAATCTACCCAAACTACCGCATTTTTGGATTAGGCCGGCAACCGGGAAATGCTTGCGTTGTTAGCAGCAGTCGTTTCGGCAACAACAAACTGCAGAAGAAATTGGCTTACGTGGTGTTGCACGAATTGGGTCACAATTACGGGTTGGAGCATTGCGTCACTCCGCATTGCATGATGAAGGATGCCCAAGGCAAAGGGGCAAACATTGAAAATGAACCCAAGGCCTTTTGTTCGAAGTGCAAGAAGGGTTTGAAAAGTTAATTGGATGTTGTTTAGCTTCCACAATGCGGTTTAACCGCTAAATTTGTCTCAAAAAACTCACTTTTTTTGAACCCACCCGCATTTTAGATAGGTGCTGTTGGTTCATACGCCTTTGAATGTTTTCAAGCGAGTTTAACAAAGTGATCTTCAAGTTTTACGTTGAAGTTTATTTCTGCTTTTAGTGCCTTAAACACTTTCAAAATGGTGTCGATCGTGGCACTGTTAGCACCGTTTTCAAGTTTAGAGATTTGGGATTTCTGAACTCCAACAAGTTTTCCAAGTTCTTCTTGGGTCAAGTTTCTCTCTTGTCTTGCAGTTTTAATCATTGTGCCCAAAACAGTCATACGAAGTTCGTATTCGTATTCGTCTCGTTCGGTCGTTCCAACTTTGCCGATATACTTGTCTTTCATCTCGGCAAGTGAATAAGTTTTTAAATCTTTCTTTGCCATGGAATTACTTTTTTGGTTTATTGTTAAAATAATTGTTTCTAAGTTTTACTGCCCGGTCAATTTCATTTGCAGGAACTTTATCAACTTTCTTGATGAAACCGTGGGTCGCAATAACCAAAGTTTCTTTGTTATCGGTCTTGTCCCAAAAGGCCAGAAGTCTAATTTGAAGTCCTGCGAAATTTGTCCGTAACTCCCAAATGTCATTTTGAAGTTTTTTAAAAAGTTTTGGGTCATTCGTCTGTTCGGCAAGATCGATATTGTATAAGATTTTCTTGATCGTTTTTGGGTCCAGTTGCGAAATGAACTCATCTGCTTCTTCTAAGAATTTTGTTTCAAAAAACCTTATTTAATGCCTCTTGTTAAACGTCACTAAGGTATTGAAAGTTTCTAAATTTGGAAACATTTTTTTGTGTTTTTTTTTCAATAGCAAGAAGCTTTTAAGGAAATAACCTTAAAAATGCAGATGGTTAAATTGCTTAACTAACTCTTAAATAGTTTCATTTTTAAGTTTCACTTTAGGGAAACTTTTGTAGTTTTGTTATGTGGCCAAAAATGAAAAGGTTAGAAAAAATTCCTCTATTAAAACTATTTCCAAGAGTTCTTTGATCAACAAACAAATAAAGTAAAAGCCAAAATTGTTTGGACTCTTGAACTGCTAGAAGACTTACCAAGGGTGCCAGAAATCTATTTAAAGCACTTGGAAAATACGAATGGACTCTATGAAATTCGTGTTCAACATGGCAGTGATATTTTCCGAATTTTTTGTTTTTTTGATGATGGAAAATTAGTAGTTATTGCAAATGGTTTTCAGAAGAAAACCCAGCGAACT
>CANHCV010000005.1 GCA_947459245.1 Bacteroidota bacterium | reverse complement strand
GGAGATTGGATCATTTCTGAAATCCTTTTCGATCCCAAAACCGGAGGAGTAGATTACGTGGAAATCTTCCACAACGGAAAGAAAATGTTGGATTTGAAAGACCTGCTTTTCTCCACCGAGGATGCCAATGGAAACCCCATCGATTTTGCCACCGTTAGCACCGGAAGATTGGCAGTACCCGGAGATTACTACGTCCTTACATCCAATCCTACCACGGTTCAGAATCAATATTTTTGCCCTAACCCCAAAAATTTGGTCAGCGTTTCGCTTCCTACTTTGGGATTGAGCGATACCCGAATCACGTTAAGAACCCTTTCTTTGACCCTGTTAGACAGTTTGCAATATTCGGAAAAATGGCACAGCCCCATCGTTAAGGATACCAAAGGCGTTGCCTTGGAGCGGTTGAACAACAACGAGTCTTCCACCAACCCACAAAACTGGTACAGTGCTTCATCCCGCGTTGGATACGGCACCCCTACCGGCCCGAATTCCCAATCGAAGGGCCTTTTGCCCGACGAAATTTCGTGGAGTACCGACCTGCTCACCCCCAATGGCGACGGCGATCGTGATTTATTGTTTTTCCAAATTCCGAATTCCTCGTTGGGAAGTACCATTTCAGTTCGAGTTTTCGATACCCAAGGATTTCTTTGGGCCAATCCCTACGAACGAATTTTAGCTGGAAATTCCAACGAACTTCGATGGGACGGGACGGGACTAAACGGCAACACCGTTCCCCAAGGCCTCTACATCATTTGGGTTCAACTCATGGGTTTGGATGGAAAATCTCAGGTCATTAAGAAAACCATAACCGTTGTCCCTTAAAATGCGCAACCTCCTTCTCGTTCTCGTTTCTGTTGCCTTATTCGTAGGCGGGTTTCCTCCCTATTCCCTTTTGCCATTCATGATGTTGGCGTGGGTTCCGCTCCTTTGGCTTTGGAAAGAAAAAAAATCGGTTTGGTGGTGCATTGCAGCATTTGCTGGATGGAACATTGGCTCAATCGGTTGGTTGATGGAGGTTCAAGTGAATCAAATCATGGCCTTTGTACCCGCCTTGGTGGTGAACACGAGTTTGTTTGCCTTGGCCTGGTTTCTGGTTCGCCGAACGTGGATTCGTTTGCCCCAAACATGGTCGTGGTTGGCTTTGCCCATCGCTTGGATTCCTGTAGAATGGATTCATTTCTATTGGGATTTGGATTTTCCTTGGCTTACGGTTGGCAATGCTTTGGCGGAGTGGCCCATTTTTGCCCAAGGCTACGAAATTGCTGGAACTGCTTTGGGCAGTTTATGGATTTTAGGAATCAATGGACTCGTTTTTTCCCTTTTGAAGAAGGAAATAAATTGGAATAGAAAAGCAGGAATCGCTATTGGGATTTGGACCACGTTTCCGTTGTTTTTTCTTCCTTTAGGATGGAGAGATGTAGAAGATAAAACGGTAGTGGTATCGGTGGTTCAACCGAACATTGAAACCTACCAAGAAAAGTACGATTGGGGGAAATACGCTGATCAATTCCATTCCATGGCCCTGCTTTCCGAGAAAGCAGAAAATGGAGATTGGATCATTTGGCCGGAAACGGCCGTACCAGGAAATTTCCCCATTCGATTTCCGGCCGGATTCGACCGTAAATCATTGCAGATTTGGCAATGGGATAGTTTGGAAAACCTTTCGCTTCGATTAAAGAATAAAAACCTCTTGGTGGGCGCCTCTTGTTACGGGGTATTTTCAGATTCGTTGGCGCCCAATGGGCAGCGGGTAGAAACGTACAATGCGGCCCTGTGGTTCCGAAACGGCACGTTGAAGGGCGTTTACCAAAAATCGAAAATGGTGGCAGGGGTAGAGAAAATTCCGTTCATCAACTACCTCCCCGGTTTAAAATCACTTTCGCTCGACTTTGGAGGAACCACCGAAAGCTTATTTGGCCAAGATACGTTATCCATTTTCAGCGATGGAAACTCTTCGGTTTGTCCACTCATCTGTTTTGAACAGGACTTCGGTCGACATGCCTCCGAGGGAAATCGTGCGAACTTTTTGGCCATTGGAACCAACGATGGATGGTGGGATAACAGCAATGGACACCTTCAGCATTTTGAAATCGCTCGCCTTCGCGCCATTGAAAACCGCAAATGGGTAGCTCGCGCGGCCAATACTGGAAAGTCGGGATTCATCCATCCCAATGGCGACGTGGTTGGTACGCCTTTAAACTGGGATGAAAAAGGAGTGATCACCCAGAAAATCTCCCTGGAAAGCAGAACCACTTGGTATGCTCAATCGGGAGATGTATTGGTGATGGTGCTCCTGTTGGGCTTGATCGGAATTCAATTCCGGAAACCCAAAAGAAATTAAATGTTGTTGTTTTCTTCTTTGGCTACCAAGAACCACTTTCCGCTGTTGCGCTTGAAGTAATAATTTTTATTCCCTTCGATGAAGCTCAAAACGCTGATGACCATGGAATCGGACTCGTGCGGCTTCATGTCGAAATTATCGTACGTTTCAACGCGATAAGTATTTCCTTGTCCGTCGTGATCGCCAACAATGGCAACGGGATTGAAGTTTTCGGCTTTGGTGTAAATGGTATCCCGGGCATCATCATCGGAATAACCGATATCGATCAATGGGAATTGGGTACGTTCTTTTTGGAACTGTGGATCATCAAAAAACTGAAGGCGGAACTGTTCGAAAGATTCTCCAACTTGGGTTGAATCGTTGGTTGAAACGGACACTTTATCGGAAGATTTGCTTCCTGTTCCAATGAAATAACCTAGAGCTGCGGCAGCGATTCCTACTCCGGCCACCCAAATCCAAGGGGCGTTTTGAGTTCTATTTTGTTCCATCTTCCAAAGATAAGGTAAATGCCGTACAAAAACCCAATATCTTTGCAGGAAGCATTGGCATTATGAAAATAAAAACCGCAAAATTTGGCTATTTGGCGTCGTACGCCTTTTTGTTCGCCTACCACTTGGTTTGGTTGTATTTGAACATAACCGTTGGAGGCAAAAAGGAGTTTTTGGGTATTCTAACCATTCCCATTTTGCCCATTGGTTACTACTCGTTGATTTTTATTTTCTTGGAGATCATAGCCTTGTTTTACTTAGCTTGGTACATTGTTCGAGTGGAATACCGGGATTACGATTTTCATTTTACGGATGTGGTTTTTTACCTGAGCATCATTTTTTACGCCGCTTCGGTTGGCTTCCAAATCATTTATTCGGCGGCCCACGGAGCCAACGCATACATCAATGGGTAAGGTTCAAGATTCCGTTGTTTGGATTACCGGTGCCTCATCAGGCATTGGAACGGAATTGGCGTTGGCGTTTGCTCGCCGGAAATGCAAATTGGTGCTTTCTGGAAGAAAAGTAGATGCGCTCCAAACGGTGGCCGATCAAGCCCAACTCTTGGGAGCACCCCACGTTTGGGTTAAACCCTTCGATGCCACCGATTTTTCGGTTATTCCATCTTTAGGGACTCAAGTTTGGGAGGAAACGGGAGGAGTGGATATCCTCATCAACAATGCCGGAATCTCCCAGCGAAGTTTAACAGCAGAAACCGATTTTTCGGTGGATCAATCCATCATGAACATCAATTATTTCGCTGCCGTGGCCCTCACCAAATCCATTCTTCCTCAAATGATTGAAAAAGGAAGCGGACACATTGTGATGATGAGTTCGGTGGTAGGTTATTTCGGATACTACCAACGCTCCGCTTACGCCGCATCGAAACATGCCTTGCATGGATTTACCGATTCCCTTTGGGCAGAGTGTTCCAATCAGGGAATCAAAACCCTTTTGGTTACTCCCGGTGGTGTTCGAACCAACATTTCGTTGAGTGCCTTGAACGGCAAAGGGGAACAATTCGGGAAACTGGATAACCTTCAAGCCAAAGGAATGGAGCCCGATTGGGTAGCCAACAAGGTTGTTCAAGCCATAGAATCCAATAAAAGAGAATTGCTTCTCGCACAAAAAGAAAGGATTCTGGTTGTTTTACGTCGATATTTTCCGACAATCTTTTTTTGGATCATTCCAAGAGTTCGTCGGTAGTAATAATTCCTTATTTTTGATAAATTTGAAAAGAGTATGGCCGATTTAATCAGTGGAATTCAACAAGTTGGCATCGGTGTAACGAATGCTGATGAAGCCTGGAAATGGTACATTCGCCACTTTGGAATGGACATTAAGGTATTTGCCGATGAGGCTCGAGCCGAGTTGATGAAGCCGTACACGGGTGGAGAGGGCCACGATCGCTATGCGATTTTGGCATTGAACATGCGGGGTGGTGGTGGTTTCGAAATTTGGGAATACAAAAGCCGGAAATCGGCACCGCCCATTCGCCCCTTCATGTTGGGTGATTTAGGATTCAACATTTGTAAAATAAATTCGGTTTCCGTAAAAGATGTTTGCGAGTATTTGCAACCCTTGAATCCCCCATCTTTTACCGGTTTAATGAATAATTCCCTCGGCAAAACCAATGCATTTTTGCAAGATCCCTACGGAAATTGGTTTGAAATCATTACCGCTCGAAGTAAATTTATGGAAACCAATCATCCGTGCGGTGGAGTTGGAGGAGTTACCATTGGTGTTTCAGACATGGATAAATCCATTGCATTTTATGCGGGTGTTCTCGGATACGAGGTTATCAAGCACGACGAAACGGGTGTATTTGAAGATTTCAAATCGTTACCCGGTGGAAATCACACCTTTCGACGAGTGGTTATGATTGCTGGGAAAACCCGAAAAGGTCCTTTTTCCGATCTTTTGGGCAGAACCGAAATAGAACTGATTCAAGTTTTAGATCGGAAACCTGAAAAAATTTATGAAGGAAGATTTTGGGGCGATCAAGGTTTCATTCATTTGTGTTACGACGTGAACGACATGAAGGGATTGAAAAAACATTGCTCCAACCTTGGATCTGAATTCACGGCCGATAGTTCCAACAGTTTCGACATGGGCCAAGCTGCTGGTCATTTTGCTTACATTGAAGATCCCGACGGCGCTTTGATTGAATTTGTTGAAACCCATAGGGTTCCCGTTATCAAAAAAATTGGCTGGTACTTCCGTTTAAAAGGAAGAAAACCCACTCCACTTCCAAAGTGGATGGTGTGGGCACTCAGCTTCAATCGTGTTAAGGCATAATGGCTAAAGCAAAAACCGCTTGGTTCTGCTCAAGTTGCGGACAACAATCGTCGGCTTGGGTAGGGAAATGCCATTCGTGTGGCTCTTGGAATTCCTTTGTAGAAGAACTCGTTGAACCGGCTTCAACTTCGAAAACTGGACCTCGAAAGAAAACCAACGTAATTCCTCAAACCATCCAATCGGTAGAACGGAAAGAGGAAGCCAGAATGGTTACTCCTGATTCGGAATTGAATCGTGTTTTGGGCGGTGGAATCGTTCCAGGGGCATTGATGCTTTTGGGAGGAGAACCCGGCATTGGGAAAAGTACTTTGCTGTTGCAATTGGCCATGCAAATGCCGGGAGTAAAAGTCTTGTACGTTTCCGGAGAAGAAAGTCCAACCCAAATCAAACTTAGAGCGGAACGCATTGAAGGTGGGAACGAAGAAGTGTATTTGTTTCCAGAAACCGATACCCACCTGATTGCCGAGCAAATGGATGAATTAGAACCCGATTGGGTGGTGATCGATTCCATCCAAACCATTCACTCTCCTACCCTCGATTCTGGGCCCGGTTCGGTGGGGCAAATCCGCCAAACGGCAACCGAATTGATGAAGTTAGCCAAGGAAAGAAATATCCCCATTTTCCTCATTGGACACATCACGAAAGATGGAAGCATCGCAGGACCAAAGGTGTTGGAACATTTGGTGGATACCGTGCTTCAATTTGAAGGGGATCGGCACTATTCGTACCGCTTGTTGCGAACCATGAAAAACCGATTTGGCTCGACTTCCGAATTGGGTTTGTATGAAATGCAAGGGAGCGGACTTCGTTCGGTGGAAAACCCTTCAGAATTATTGCTTTCAACCCGCGACGAACCCACCGCTGGAATTGCCATTGGCGTTCTTTTGGAGGGGAGCAGACCGCTGCTGATCGAGGTGCAAGCCTTGGTTACTCCAACAGCCTACGGCATGCCTCAACGCAGCTGTACCGGGTTCGACCCTAGAAGGTTGAACATGTTACTTGCCGTATTGGAAAAACGAATGGGTTTCCGATTGGGGCAAATGGATGTTTTCCTGAACATGGCAGGTGGAATTAAAGTAGAAGATCCGGCCTTGGATTTGGCGGTTTGTGCTGCCATCGCCAGCAGTGTACGGGATACGCCACTACCCGAATTAACCGTATTCTGTGGAGAAGTGGGATTGAGCGGAGAAATTCGTCCGGTTCACCGGTTGGAGCAACGAACGAATGAGGCATCTCGTTTGGGCTTTACTCAGGTTTTCTGCGGCCCAGGAAACACCGAAGACAAAGGAAAAGGAACTTTAAAATTGGTGCAGAAAAATCGACTATTCGAGGTGCTACAATCCATTCTATGACTTATTTTTGGAGTTGTGGGTTACCTTTTCAAGAAGAATAGAATTAAGTACGAACCGATATGTCGCTGAACGACTTAGATGGTTTGAGATCGGGTGACCGATTTATTACCGGAAAAATTTACGCTGAACATTATTCTCTCATCGAGCGGATGATTGTTGCCCAAAAGGGCGACTCCGACGATGCCAAGGATATTTATCAAGAAGCGTTTCTCATCTTTCTGGATAATATTCAAAACCCGAGTTTCGAACTCACCGTTAAAATCAGCACCTATCTGTATGCCATTGCCAAAAACTTGTGGTACAAACGTTT
This sequence comes from Bacteroidota bacterium, assembly GCA_947459245.1. Classification (GTDB taxonomy): domain Bacteria; phylum Bacteroidota; class Bacteroidia; order UBA7662; family CANHCV01; genus CANHCV01. Next base: position 64,418 of record CANHCV010000005.1, on the reverse strand, counting down.
GAAAGTAATTGGGCAACAAAGCTTTGTGATCGATGATCGCTTCGCCGACGAACTGCCCGACGTTACTGAAAACGTGGATCGTTTTTTGGAAGAAGAGCAGAAGTACGACGATTTGTATTCGGGACTCAACCAATTGGGAGAGCCTTGCAAATCGGTTCTTACCGATTTCTTTTTTCAGAAATTAAGCATGGAGGCGATTGCAAATAAGCACGGTTATACCAATGCCGACAATGCTAAAACACAGAAGTATAAGTGTTTGATGCGATTAAAAAAATTGGTTGCGGTTGGACAAAAAAGAAGAAACGGATGAACCCATTCAGCGAAGAAATGAACGAGCTATTTGAAAAAATGGCATCTGGAGAAGGCAGTAGAGCCGAGCGAACCCTCTTTTTTCAAGAATTAGAGTCCAACCCCACGTTAAAGAATTTATACGAATCTCACCTGACTTTTCGGAAAGGCGTTGAAGTAGTTACCCGACGAACAGCACTTCGAAGTGAAATTTCGGGCTACCAACAACAGCTTAAATCGACCAAAACTAAATCGACCAACCCTATTTCCATTTCCCGATGGGCCATTGCAGCTTCTGTTTCTGCCCTGATTACCGTTGGAGCTTGGTTTGGTTACGAGTGGGAGCAACGTCAAAAAGCAAATGGCGAGCAATTGTTGGCGCGTTCAACACCCAAATCTCGGCATTCAAATCGCCCGATTAGAACCATCGAGTCGGGAGAAGATGTTGTTTCTGGAACCGCTTTCGCGGTCAACGCTGAGGGTTATTTCCTTACTTCTTCCCACGTCATCGGCAATAAATCCGAAGTGGAATTGGAAAATCCGGAAGATGGAAGTATCTATGCAGCACGGGTTGTTGCGAGGGATACCAAATACGATTTGGTTTTGGTGAAAATCGACGACGAGAGTTTTACCGGATTGTCGAGAATTCCCTATCCGATCAAATCCTCGAAAGTAAATTTAGCTCAAGATGTTTTTACGTTGGGGTTCCCCAAAGAAGACATCGTTTTTGGGGAAGGAAGCGTAAGTTCATTGAACGGCTATAACGGCGATACGTTGAAATACCAAGTTTCTGTTCCGGTCAATCCCGGACAATCTGGCTCTCCCTTGTTCGACGAACAAGGAAATGTGATTGGAGTAATTTCTGCAAAAAATGGAAGTGCCGACGGGGTTTCCTATGCCGTTAAATCTTCCCACATGATTCACTTTTTTGAAAATGCTTTGGAAGACCCGATTCAACTACCGAAGGCTAACGGGGTTTCTGGGTTATCAAAAACGAAGAAGATTCAGAAAATCAAATCGTTCATTTTTATCGTTCGGGCTTAATCCATGGAAAGAACGTTTCTGTAAAAAGCCTCATGTCGAGCAACCTCTTGTTCAATGGTAAATCCATTTTGAATGGCAGATAGTTGCAAGTCAATTTTGGACTTTAATTCCGCAACATCCCAGCTTAAAGCTTCGTTTAATTTTTGGCTCAATTCATCAGCATTTCCCGCCTCGAACAATTGTTGGGGTAGTTCTTTTAATTGATCTTTAATTCCTGGAATTCGACTTCCTAAGGAATAGGTTCCTGAAGCCATCGCTTCTAAGAAACTTACAGGGGATCCTTCTTTTCTTCCTTTATTCAGGGTTGGTAGAACGAAGACATGTGCGATGGAATGGAAGGCTGAAACATCCAATCTTTTCCCGGTAAAAATAACTGGAATGGCTAACTGAGATGCTTTTACTTTCATTTGTTCGGCATACTCATTTTTATCATCACCAACCACGAAAAGCCGAACATCGGAAGAAGGATTGAAGTTGCATTTTTCAATGGCATTCAACAAAATCTCAATTCCTTTTACTGGCACCAAATTAGCCACCGTTAATATCACCTTTGTTTGATTTGTTAATCCAAATTCCTGAAATAAACTTGAACTCGGCGATTGAGGAAAAAACTCTTTTAAATCAACGCCCCTACTGCATAAACTAACCTTGGCAGATTGAGGAAAAAACTCTTTCATCATGTCGGTATTTTGAGCCAATACCCCATGAGAAAGCATGGTTCTCAATTTCCATCCGTTTCCTCCCCAATTCATATTTTTCTTTACATAAACCCATTTCTTCCCTGCCAATCGCACACTGAGGGCCTCTGAATAATCGTCGGAATAATGAAATGAATGAACCAGATCAAATTGATGTTCTTGATAAAACTTTCTCATTTTCCAACAAGCCCAAAATCCCTTCCATTTATTTCTCATCGAAGTTGTGGTGGTAATCAAATGAATAGGAACACCAGAACTTTTTACCACGTTAAAAAATGCGCCACGATCATGATTACAAGCAATATGAGGTTCGAACAGTACCGGATTTAATCTTTGAATGATTTTTAACATTGCTTTTCCAGAACCAGCAGTGTCAAAATTTGGAATTGTAAACAGAATTTTCTTAGGTAGTTGGGGCATACCCCAAAAATAAAAAGGGGGGCTCAATGAGTCCCCCTTTTTATTGAAAATGTTTGAATTATTTTTTGTTCATTTTAATGTTGTAGTTCACGTTGGTGGTTTCAGTTCCATCAACATTTACTTGATTAAATTTCCATTCTTGAGCTGACTTCTCGCTTGTAACAATGGTAAAAGCAGTATTTTGTGTTGTTCCAGTTTTATCCTTAATGGTCATGGATACATCTTTATCAGAATTGTTCCACAAGGTAATGTCGCCAGCAAGGGTATCTTTGAAGGTGAACGTTGTGCCACCGAAAGGAACATCAATATCATAGATTACATTGATTTTTCCAGTTGCGTTTTCACGATTCAAGGACATGTCGCCAGTACCGTTTTTAAGGGTTAAGGTTTCAGTTTGACCTTGATCTGTGATGGCAACCGTACCGTTCAAAGAAGCAACAGTCCAATCACCGTTCAAAATCTTTTCGGTCTTTTCTTCTTTGTTACAAGAAGCCAAGCTTACTGAAAGTGCAACAGCACCGAATAAAAATACTTTTTTCATAATTATGGTTTTTTGGTTAATTCAAATTTTGTTACGCGCCAAGAGGCAGATTCTCCCAAAACAGACGCAGACACGTTGCTGGAGGTTGCCCAACTTTGGAATTCTTTTTGATTAACATTTACGTCCCAATTCCAAGTTATTTGTGCGGCACCTGCAGCCGATGTTTTCATGGTTACTTTTACCCCTTCAGCATTGGACCAAGAGGTGATGGTTGCATCCATGGTATCGCGAACTGGAATGCCAGAATAACGAAAAATGGTGTACAATTTGAAGGATCCTTTTCCGGTTGTTGCATCGAATTTTACTTCGCCTCCATCCGTACCTAAATCTACTGAATCGGTGCCAAATTGATTCGTAATGATGGCTTTCCCTTCGAATTTATCGATATTCCAGTTTCCATCCAAGCGCTTGTTCAAGGAATTTTCTTTTGAACAACCTACCAAAGCTAAACCCAAAGTAAGAGCTAAACCAGTTGTGAATAATGTTTTTGTCATTGATAAAATATTTGCAATCCCAATTTAGGAAAAAAAACCTTAACCTTTTAAAACTTCTCGCGAAATGACAATTTTTTGCACTTCAGAGGTGCCCTCATAAATCTGAGTAATCTTCGCGTCGCGCATCATGCGTTCAACATGGTATTCCTTCACGTAGCCGTAACCACCATGAATTTGAACCGCTTCGTTGGTTACCCGCTGAGCAATTTCAGAAGCGTACAATTTGGCTTGTGCAGAAATTAGATTGTAATCCAACCCTTGGTCCTTGGTCCAAGCAGCTTTCAAACACAACAAACGGGCAGCTTCTACCTCGGTAGCCATGTCGGCCAATTTAAATTGAATGGCTTGGTGGTTCTTGATTTCTGTACCGAATGCTTTTCGTTGTTTTGAATACGCCAATGCCAATTCTAAAGCACCGGATGCGATGCCTAATGCTTGAGCAGCAATTCCAATACGACCACCGGCCAAGGTTTGCATCGCAAACTTGAAACCGAATCCATCTTCTCCAACGCGGTTTGCTTTCGGAACTTTTACATCATTGAACAACAACGTATGCGTATCACTTCCGCGGATGCCCATTTTATCTTCTTTCGTTCCTACCACAAAACCTGGCATATCGCGCTCCACGATCAAACAATTGATTCCGCGGTGTCCCAACTCGGGGTTGGTTTGTGCAATCACCAAATAAATGGAAGCAGATGAACCGTTGGTAATCCAGTTTTTTGTTCCGTTCAAAAGGTAATAATCGCCTTTATCCTCCGCAGTGGTTTTTTGGCTGGTTGCATCGGAACCGGCTTCGGGCTCCGATAAGCAGAAAGCGCCGATTTTTTCGCCACGGGCAAGTGGTTTTAAGTATTTTTCTTTTTGCTCTTCCGATCCAAATTTCTCCAAACCGTAGCAAACCAAAGAGTTATTTACCGAAACGCAAACCGAAGTTGAAGCATCTACCTTCGACAATTCCTCCATCGCCAAAACGTAGGAGATGGTATCCATTCCTGCTCCATCGTATTTAGGATCAACCATCAATCCCATGATGCCCAAATCACCCAATTTCTTGATTTGTTCAGCTGGAAATTTCTGATGTGTATCGCGTTCGATGACTCCTGGCAACAACTCAGTTTGCGCAAAGTCGCGCATGGCCTGTTGAATCATTTTTTGTTCTTCGGTCAATTGAAAAAGCATAGTAAAAAAATTTTTGCAAAAGTAACGGCTAAAGGCCTAAGAAACAACAAAATTAAACGCTGTTGTTTTCTCAAAAAACCTTATCGTTTTCCTTCTAAGTAGTAACTCAATTTCATATCAAAGGTTTGACCCGTCTTTTTTCCTTTTAAAAGAAATGGAATTTCAACAAAGCCCTTGTTTTCGATCTTCTTCAACTTCACTTCCAACCACAACACATTAACTTGTTGCTCTTTAATCCACTTACTTTTCAAACGAAACCCTTTTGGAAGATACAACACCTCCACTTTTTCCTTTTTTCTTCCCTCCAATCCCAAAGTAATTTTTGCTTTTGCCACCTCTTTTCCTGAAATATTCCCAAAAACTACCAAAGGCGTTAACAACAACATGTGCTCATTCTTATAGGGAAACCGCGCACGATATGGGGGTTGAGGGGGCTGAACTTCTCCGTGCAACAGGAGGGTATCGGCAAAATTCAATTGATTTGCCTCGTACTCCACCACCAATAACTTATGCAGATGTCCCACCTGCCCCGCTGAAAGAAAACGATAGGCAAAACTGTCTACCGATTGGGGGGCAATCGTTTTCCCCTCCACAAAATTGGTAGAGGTGCACCCGCAGGTGGTTTGAAGTTTCTTCAAGATGACCGGCCCTTTTGAAACATTCTGAAATTGGAAAAACCCGGAAACGGAATCGCCTTCGGTTAAAATTCCCAGTTCCAATTGGGTTTCTCTCCACCGAATAAATTGCCCTTGGGCAAACGAAGACAAACAAAAAAAGAGCCCTAAACCGAAGATTAGGACTCTTTTTTTGAAATGATGGAATGAATTACGCATTGGATTTTTGGGCAGCTTGAGTATCTACCGTAAACTGAATGGCATTCACCGCAGGTTTAGTTCTGAGGTAATACATCCCTGTTTTCAATCCCTTTTTCCAAGCGTAAAAATGCATGGAGCTGAGTTTAGAGAAGGTTGGTTCGGCCATGAATACGTTCATGGACTGGCTCTGGCAAATGAAGGCGCCTCGATCGGCCGCCATGTCTAAAATAGACTTTTGTTTGATTTCCCAGGCTGTTTTGAAAACCTCGCGGATTTCTTCTGGAATTTCATCGATTTGTTGAACGGACCCGTTGGCGGCCATGATTCGGTTTTTCATTTCGTCGTTCCACAGATCCAAGCGCACCAATTCATTCAACAGGTGTTTGTTAACGATGGCGAATTCTCCGGAAAGAACGCCTCGGCTGTAAACGTTGGAGGTGTATGGTTCGAAGCACTCGTTGTTTCCTAAAATTTGGGAGGTCGACGCGGTAGGCATTGGAGCCACCAACAGCGAATTTCTTGCTCCAAACTCCATCACCTCTTTGCGAAGTACATCCCAATTCCATCGGCCCGACAAGCGTGGCGATTCCCAGAAATCGAATTGGAACATGCCCTTGCTGAGGGGAGAGCCGGGGAAGGATTCGTAATGTCCTTCTTTCTTGGCTAAATCTACCGAGGATTGCATGGCCGCGAAATAGATGGTTTCAAATATTTCGGCGTTCAATTGCGCGGCCCCTTCAGATTCAAAAGGTAATCCCATAAGAATGAAGGCATCGGCCAATCCTTGCACGCCTAAGCCGATCGGACGGTGGCGGAAGTTGGAGTTTTGGGCTTCAATAACCGGGTAATAGTTTACATCGATAACCTTATTCAAGTTTTTGGTAACGGTGTACGTAATGTCGTACAACTTTTGGTGATCAAATTGACGATCGGCCGTTACGAAACGAGGAAGGGCCAAAGATGCGAGGTTACAAACGGCCACCTCATCTTTGGAAGTATATTCCAAAATTTCGGTACAAAGGTTAGAGGAACGGATGGTTCCCAAATTTTGTTGATTGGATTTGCGGTTCGCAGCATCCTTGTAAAGCATGTACGGGGTGCCGGTTTCGATTTGTGATTCGAGAACGGCGAACCACAATTCTTGGGCGTTGATGGTTTTTACCGCCTTGCCTTCGCTTTCGTACTTCAGGTAATGCTTTTCAAATTCTTCGCCCCAAGTATTGAACAATTCAGGGGTAACATTGGGATCGAACAACGACCATTTCTCGTTGGCCTCGACCCGCTGCATGAACAAATCGGAAATCCAAAGGGCGTAGAACAAATCACGGGCACGCATTTCTTCTGCTCCGTGGTTTTTCTTCAAATCCAAAAACGAAAAAATGTCGGCATGCCACGGTTCGAGGTAGATAGCGAAAGAACCTTTTCGTTTTCCACCGCCTTGATCAACGTAACGGGCGGTATCGTTGAAAACGCGAAGCATGGGAACAATTCCGTTGGAGGTGCCGTTGGTTCCTTTGATGTAGGAACCCGTTGCACGAATGTTGTGGATGCTCAATCCAATACCTCCAGCACTTTGGGAAATTTTTGCGCACTGTTTCAAAGTGTCATAAATTCCGTCGATGCTATCTTCTTGCATGGTTAACAAAAAGCAACTGGAAAGCTGTGGTTTGGGAGTTCCAGCGTTGAACAACGTGGGTGTTGCGTGAGTAAACCAACGTTCACTCATCAAATTATACGTTTCAAGAACCGCATCGATATCGGTTTTGTGAATTCCAACTGCAACACGCATGATCATGTGTTGAGGGCGTTCAACTACCCGACCGTTGATGCGCAGGAGGTAGGAGCGCTCCAACGTTTTGAATCCGAAATAATCGTAGTCGTAGTCGCGGTGGTAGATGATGGCCGAATCGAGTTGCTCGCTGTGTTTTTCGATGATTTCCATCACGTCGCTCGCTATAAGAGAGGCCGATTCTCCGGTGAGAGGATCGATGTACTCGTGCAAGTCGCGCATGGTTTCGGTAAACGACTTTTTCGTTTCTTTATGAAGGTTAGAAACGGCAATTCTTGCCGCCAATACGGCATAATCAGGATGTTTGGTGGTTAACGACGCGGCGGTTTCTGCAGCGAGATTATCCAATTCAATGGTGGTTACTCCATCGAATAGGCCATTGATTACTTTTTTTGCGACCTCAACTGGATCAACGAACCGTTCGTGGAGGTTGTAACAAAGCTTGCTGATTCGAGCGGTAATTTTATCGAATTGTACGGGCTCTTTGCGTCCGTCGCGTTTAACTACAAACATGGCGTTGGATTAAAAATCTTCGTTGAGGGTGATGGTTCTCTCGGCAGGAGCTTGTCCTACACCGGCTTTTTTGTATTCGGCAACCCGCTTCTCGAAGAAGTTGGTTTTGCGCTCCAAAGAAATAAATTCCATGAAATCGAACGGATTCACGGCATTGTACACTTTGTTGCATCCCAAAGAAACCAGCAAACGGTCGGCAACAAATTCGATGTATTGACACATCAATTCGGAATTCATTCCGATCAAACGAACTGGAAGTGCATCGGAAACGAATTCTTTTTCGATTTCAACGGCTTCGGTGATGATGGAAGTAACAACTTCTTGGCTGGGGCGGTTTTGCAAGTGATTCGTGAACAAATGGCAAGCAAAATCGCAATGCAAACCTTCATCTCTGGAAATCAATTCGTTCGAAAAGCTTAATCCGGGCATCAATCCGCGCTTTTTCAACCAGAAAATGGAACAGAACGAACCGGAGAAGAAAATTCCCTCCACCGCTGCAAAAGCGATCAATCGCTCGGCAAAAGAAGCTTTCTTGATCCATTTCAAGGCCCAATCGGCTTTCTTGCTAACGCAATCCAAAGTTTCGATGGCCTTGAACAACTTGTTTTTCTCCTGCGTATCCTTGATGTAGGTATCGATCAACAACGAATACGTTTCGGAGTGAATGTTCTCCATCATGATTTGGAAACCGTAGAAAAATTTAGCTTCGGTGTATTGCACCTCGCGCACAAAGTTTTCGGCCAGGTTCTCGTTCACAATCCCGTCGGAAGCTGCGAAGAAGGCAAGAACGTGCTTGATGAAGTGGCGCTCGTTATCGTTCAGTCGCGTGTTCCAATCAACCAAGTCTTGATTCAAATCAATTTCCTCGGCAGTCCAAAAACTCGCTTCCGATTTTTTGTAGTATTGCCAAATATCATGATGCTGAATTGGAAACAATACAAATCGATCTGGATTTTCAACGAGAATGGGTTCGGTAGTGTGAGACATAGCTATGTTTTTTGTGATTTTTCCCTTCCGGGATAACAAAGATGGTGGATGAACTTTTTGTGAAATCCACAATCCGATTCGAGTTATTCACACTTCCAAAAAATAATCTTATTCATAGCATATCAACGTTTTACAAAATTGTTTTATCTATCATTCATATCCTCCAATTTTTCACCACCTTTCCAAAAAGAAATCAAAAAACGTCTAAAAAATAGGATGATTTTATCCCTTCTTACCTCAATTTTCACGAAACTTTCGTTATTTGCAAAGCCAAATATTTTTCGCACCGTCATGAATCGAATTTTCTTTTTTCTCCTTTTTTTTACCCTCACCTCCATCGCCAACGCAGGACCTTCCAAAGTGCTTCAAGAATTTATTTCCTGGTACTCGGGAACCTTCACCAATACCTCCCAATGGAAGTCAGACACCACCCTGCCCCACTACCAATTGGAAGTGAAAGAAATTTGGAAAAACCAAAAAGAAGACGGCATTACCTGGCTGTTTGAACAAGTGACTTACGTGAATAAACCAGATGTTGTTTATTCTCAGTTCTTCTTGAAGTTGAGCGAAAGCGGTAAAGGACGGTATGAAATGGAAATTTTTACCATCAACTCTTTGTTCGATGCCGACAAAATGCGAAAGCCGGATGGCTTCGACGGGCTATCTCCCGACGATTTAGAACCTCTTGGAGAATGCGTCATGGCCGGAAAAAAAGCCGATGACAACAAATTCAACTTCGCAACTCCGAACGGCAGGAACTGCAAAATTTCCGACTTCCAGGGCAGTTATCACCTCATCGATTTGTCGGTGTACAAAGAGGGGAAGATTTTTCGCAAATTCGACGGTTACAACGACGATGGCGAACGTATTTTAGGAATAAAAGACGACCGAGGCGCCATCTTCCTTAAAAAGCAACCGGCCAAGAAATGAAGAAATTCCTTCTTCCCACCGTGTCCACCTGGAGATGGCTCCTCGTTTTATCAGCCGTCTTGGGAATGTTGTCGTTTTTTAATTTCGACTCCACCCAAATGCAGGGTTTGATTCCCAATTACATCGATTTTGCTCATTTTTTCCGCAGCGGTATGGATTTGGATTCTCCTTTTAAAACGGGGCAAACCACCTTTCCGATGTGGGGTTATGGGATGATTTTAGCGACAGCTTGGCCCAAGTGGCTGATCATTCTTCTTCAACAAGCGGCCAACCTGTTGTTTTTGGTTTGGCTCGACAAGCAGTGGTTGGCCTTGGGCTACTCCCCAAAAGCCAGAAACACCTTCCGTTGGCTCACCTTTATCGCTTGGCCGTGGCACCTGATGCATGCCGTTATGTGGCCCTACTCGATTGGTGCCATTGGTATTTCCGTTGCCGTTTTTTCTCTTTTCCGCTTTTTAAAGGACGGCCATTGGAAATTTGCCATCGCTGCGGGGGTAGCGTTTGGAATTACCCTTCACTTTCGCAGCGATTACACCTTCTTCTTCCTCCTTGTTTCAACTGGGGTTGCCGTTTATTCGTGGTGGAGAACCAAGCGATGGATTGGGTTCAGCATTCCGGCCATCGGCCTGTTTCTATTGCTCCCTTGGATGCAATATACCCAAGAGCGAACCGGACATGTTTTAATGACTTCCACCAACGCCGGACATACTTTTTTTTGCGGTTTGGGGCAATTGAACAACAACGTTTGGAAAATTACCCCCCTCGATGAAGATTCCACCATGCAAGCCATTGCACGTCCGTTTGGAGGAACGCTTTCGTACGCCGGCGATTCGGTTTTGAAAAAAGCATGGAAAGATTCGGTGGTTGCCCACCCTTTCGAATTCGTTAAAAAAATGGGCAGTGTGGCTTTGTTTCGATTGGCACCCCGGCCTTTCAACGCCGGCGGTATGATGGATCCTGTTTTGGAACAATCTGCACTTCCCAAAAACCCATCAAGCTATGGGTTTCGATTCTTTTTAACCGGGTTAACCGTGGTTATTGGATTCTGTTGGTTTGCTGTTGGTTTGCTTGGCATCATGTATTGGATTTTTAAAGCAACCAAGAAAGATTGGGAATGGTTGGGAATCGGTCTCATTGCTTTTCAAATTGCATTGGTGCTCGGGGCTATCTTCATGCCTCCTTACCATACCAACATTTTTTGGTTCTACGCCTTATTCTTTCTTCATCCTTCCTTAAAATCTCGTTCAAAATCCGCATAACCCATCAAATTTGCGGAAAAATTGATTTTTTGGTGCATGCTACATCAAATTCAAAGGATTTCCTCTTTTCACTACCGATATAAGGATTGTTTGGGAATCGGAAAAGATTTACCTCTTTAGAAAGGATTGAAAAACAAACTCCTCACCTTAATTTTACCTCCTGGATGGAGTCCCGACAAATCGACCTTAACGGCCACCGAAATGAGGGAACTCGAGAAAATCAAGCGTGAGTAGTCTTAAAAAATTAGCCCAGCAAACCGCACTTTACGGCATCAGCAATGTTGTAGGAAGGCTGTTGAATTTTCTGCTTGTACCGCTTTACGTTCGTCTTTTCGCGCCGGAAGATTACGGAATTGTTACCGAATTGTACAGCTACGTAGCCCTTTTGAACGTGATTTACACCTACGGAACCGAAACGTCTTTTTTCCGATTTTCAAACGAATCTCCCGAAATTTCCAAGAGCGTTTATCCGACGCTTTTTGCCAGCCTATTCGTTTCCAGTTGTTTGTTCAGTGGTGTTATTTGGCTGGCATCCGATGTGCTGGCCAACTGGATGAATTATCCCGATAAAGGACATTACATTCGTTGGTTTTCGCTGATTTTAGCGTTCGATGCGTTGGCCAGCATTCCCTTTTCCCAACTTCGGCAGCTTCAAAAGCCCTTGCTTTTCGCGGGGTTAAAACTGTTGAACATCGGCATGGTCATCGGTTTGAATTTAACCCTGTTGGTTTATGCACCCAAAAACGGCATTTCTTTAACGGCTACTTTCCAAGGCGTTGATGCCGTTTTCTTCAGCAACCTCATTGCCAATGGCATCACCCTCCTCCTGCTTCTGCCGTGGTTTCCCAAAATGTGGAATCATTTGAATTTGGAGTTATGGAAAATAATGATGCGGTATTCCTGGCCATTGCTCTTCGTTGGATTGGCGTTCGTGGTGAACGAAGCCATGGACCGCATGCTCTTGAAATACTGGATCCATGCCGAAAATCCGGAGCGGGAATTGGGAATTTACGGAGCGGTTTATAAACTTGCCATGTTCATGACGTTGTACACCCAAAGTTTTCGAATGGGTGCTGAACCGTTTTTCCATCAACGATTCCGGAAAGAAGGAAATACCGAAATTTTCGGACACATTGGCTACGCTTTTTTGCTCGTTGGACTCGGCTTTTTTCTGGTTGTGGTGGGGTTTCGGGAAGAAATCGGACGTGCTTTTTTAGGGAAAACCCATCCCGAATATTTGGAAGGGCTTACCGTTGTTCCACTTTTGTTTCTCGCAAATCTGTGCCTCGGCATGTACTATAATTTTAGCGTTTGGTACCGCTTGGCCGACCAAAATCGGAAAGGAATGTGGATGAGCTTGGGAGGTGCCGGAATCACCATCCTCGGAAATGCGCTTTTGATTCCCATTTTTGGGTACGTTGGTGCTGGAATGACTACCCTTCTTTGTTACGGCAGCATGATGCTGGGCAGTTATTGGTGGGGACAGCGCATTTTTCCCATTCATTACCCCATCCAAAAAATGGTGATGGCCGCGGCAGTGGTTTTGGGAATTTGGGGAATCATGGAATGGTATCCGCAAATGTGGATGCGCATTTCCGGAATTGGAATTGCCTTGGTTTATCTGGGTTGGAATCTTAAAAAATCGCTCCAAAGTTCCTAACGATGGATTTCATCAAAACCATTCGCATGGAATTGGCTCCGGAAGGGCGATTGTATCCATCGGCCGAGTGGGTAGAGAAACAACAACCCAAAGTATCGGCCGTGGCCATCATTCTCGCTCCAATTGGTCTTCAACCCTCCGTTTTGTTAACCCGAAGAGTAGAATACGGTGGGGTTCACAGCGGCCAAATGAGTTTTCCAGGCGGCCGGTTGGAACAGCATGAACAACCTCTGCAGGCCGCCATTCGAGAAACCTGGGAAGAAGTAGGGATTGATCTTGCACCCCACCCTGTTGTTTCTGAACTTCTACCCCTTTACATTCCTCCTTCCAACTTCTTGGTTTACCCCTTTGTTTTTCAGCTGAATCATCTTCCCGAGCTCCAACCCAACGAAGAGGTAGCTTATTCGAGGTGGATCGGTTGGAACGATTTGGTAGAAGCAAACATCCATCAAAAAGAGATCATCGAAAACAGATCGGTTCCTGGATTTTTATTCGAAAACGATTTTGTTTGGGGAGCAACGGGAATGCTGCTCAACGAAATCAGAAAAACATTGTTTATTCCTTAAATTCCATTCATGGCTCATTTGAAAATTGATAAAAAAACGAAACTGCTGATGTTTTTATCGGCATTTTTCGTTAGCAATGCCCTTATCGCTGAAACCATTGGCACGAAGATTTTTTCTTTGGAAGCCTTGTTGGGATGGTCTGTTTCCGACTTTTCCCTGTTTGGAGAGGACCACTTGAGTTTTAACCTTACCGTGGGCGTTTTGCTGTGGCCGTTGGAATTTGTGATGACCGACATTGTGAACGAGTATTTTGGTTTCAAGATCGTTCGACGCATTTCTTACATCGCGGTGGGTCTCATTTGCTACGCGTTTCTGATGTTTTACTTGGGCATTCACGTTCCGGCTCCGAGTTGGTGGATTTTCGGGAAAGTGGATCAAGGAGTTCCCAACATGCAGGATGCCTTTTCATCGATTTTTGGGCAGGGCATGTGGATCATTGTGGGAAGCATTTGTGCCTTCTTGTTCAGCCAATTTGTTGATGCATTTATTTTCCAGAAGATCAAAAAACTAACCAACGGAAAGTACGTTTGGCTTCGAGCAACGGGAAGTACGCTTTTCAGTCAGATGGTAGACAGTTTCATTGTTTTGTACATCGCATTTGGGATTGGCGCAGGCTGGCCCTGGCAGAAAGTTTTGGCCATCGGCTTGGTGAATTACACCTACAAGTTTGCCATGGCTTGGGTTTTAACGCCGGTGATTTTATTGGCTGAAAGGCTCATCGATGGGTATTTGGGGAAAGAAGAGGCCGAGCGCATGAAAAGGCTATCGATTTCGGAAGAAGAGGAAGAAATTGAACCCATTGCCAATTTGTAATTGGGAAAAGTAAAAAGTTAAAGGGAAGAACTTCAAGACTAAAATCCTGTTTTCATTCCAAGTCAAGTCGTTGTACCTTTGTGGGAAGATGCGTTTTTTCCTATTTTTTTCTTTCTTTCTCCTTTCCCTTTTTTCATCTGCCCAAATTTGGAAGCGGAAATCTCCCGATGTTATTGGGGTGATGAACGGGCCGAATGCGTGGGCCGATTCTGTTTTTAGAACTTTAACGGTGGAGCAACGTTTGGGGCAGTTGTTCATGGTTGCCGCCTACTCCAATTCCAAGGAAAACACCGAAGCCCGCATCGATTCCCTGATTAAAATCTACAACATTGGCGGGCTAATTTTCATGCAGGGAACACCCGAAAAACAAGGCACCCAAACCAATTATTACCAATCCATCGCTCCCACCCCGCTCATGATTGCCATGGACGCCGAATGGGGTCTGGGCATGCGCCTCACCGGCATCAAAGACCTGCCCCGCAGCATGACGTTGGGCGCCACCGGTGACGAACGATGGGCCTACGAATTGGGAAAAACCATGGGGCGCCAATGCAAACTCTTGGGAGTGCACATCAATTTCGCGCCGGTGATGGATATCAACAACAATCCCGATAATCCGGTCATCAATTTCCGATCTTTTGGTGAGGACAAAGAAAATGTAACCCGAAAAGCGCTAGCGGTTGCTCGTGGTCTGCAGGAAGAACGGGTAATGGCTTGTTCCAAACACTTTCCCGGCCACGGAGATACCAATACCGATTCCCACGAAGATTTACCCACCATTTCCGCTTCTTTATCCCGCATGGATTCCCTGGAGTTGTTTCCGTTTCGGGAAGCGGTAAAAAAAGGTATAGGGGCAACCATGGTTGCGCATTTGAACGTTCCCGCCTTGGGCGATTCAGATCGAATTCCGACCACCTTATCTGCCAAAGCCATTCAGGAATTGTTGCAAGATGATCTGAAATTTAGAGGCCTTACGTTTACCGATGCGTTGAACATGAAGGGCATTTCCAAATACTACGATCCCGGCGAATTGGAAGTTCGAGCCTTGGAAGCTGGAAACGATGTTTTACTTTTCGCACAAGATGTTCCTTTGGCCATCGAAGAGATTAAAAAAGCCTTGCTTTCCGGTCGTTTGGATGAAAAAGAAATTGATCGAAAGGTTAAAAAAATTCTTCGTTCCAAATACTGGATGGGATTATCTTCCTTCACACCCATCGATACAACCCGATTAACCGAGCGGCTTCAGCCCGAGGAGAATTGGGAACTTGCGCGGACCATTTATGAAGAGGCCATCACCTTGGTAAAAAACGATTCTTTGTTTTTGCCGTTTGTTCCCTCCGAAACGGAAGAAGTAACGTGCGTTGTGGTTGGAAACAACAAAAACCAAGAAGTTATCACCGAAAACATTCGGCTTTCAGGAAGATCAACCATCATTCACGTAGATTGGAAAGCCGATACTTCTACCCTCATTCACCTTTTCGATTCGGTAGCAACACCCAAAAAGATTCAATTTTTCCTTCAAATTCCCACCGTTTATCCCAAGAAAAAATTCGGCATGCCGGATGCATTTTTAGGATGGATGGATAGCGTTGCCCAACGAATTCCAAGCGGAGTGATGATTCTTGGCAACGCCTATGCTTGCCGGTATTTCGACTCGGTGTACCGTTCGGTAAGTGTGGTGTATGAAAATACGCAGATGGCCCAGTTAACCGCCGTTCAGGCTGTTTTTGGCGCTGTTCCTTTCAAGGGAGCTTTGCCGGTAACCGCCGGAAATTATTCCCACTGCTCGGGCATTTGCATGGCGCCACTTACCGTTCCTGCCGTAGGAAAACCCATTGCTTGGACCAAAGAATACCAGTGGCTTTCTCAAAAAATAGACTCCATTGTTCAAATTGGAATTTCTCAGAACGCGTATCCGGGTTGCCAAGTCATTGTAATTCACCGCGATCGCATCGTGCATCGAAAAAATTACGGCTACCTCGATTATTCCAAAACACAACCGGTGCAATCTCAAACGATTTACGATTTAGCCTCGGTTACCAAAGTGGCATCCACCACCAATTTATTGATGATGGCCCGAGAAGATGGGAAGTTTAAACCCACGGATACCCTTGGAAAACTAGAACCCAATTGGCAATTCACCAACAAAGCATCTCTTTCCATGGCCGAATGGATGACCCACCAAGCGGGGCTTCCAGCATTCATTCCGTTCTACCAAAAATGGGACCTCCGAAATCCCGATCGCCCCTTGGTTTCCGATACCCCTCATCCTGATTTCCGATTGGAAATTGCCAAAAATCTCTGGGGCAACAACGATTTACCGGCCTTGGTTTTCGACAGTGTTCTGAAAACGCCACTCCAAGGAAGAGGATTGTACAAATACAGCGACTTGGGCTTTGGCTTTGGTCAGTATTTGTTGGAATTGTGGTACCGAAAACCCATCAACCTGCAATTCGAAGAAAAAATTGCGGCACCTTTAGGATTGAACACCGCTACGTTTCTTCCCCTTAAGAAATTCCCACTGAATCAGATTGCCCCAACCGAGGACGATAAAACTTTTCGAAAGCAGGTTGTTCGCGGCTACGTGCACGACCAAGCGGCAGCAATGAAAGGTGGTGTAGCCGGACATGCAGGGCTTTTCTCCAACGCCACCGATCTCAGTAAAATTGGTTATTTGTGGATGAGAGATGGAGCATATGGGGATGAGAACATCCTTTCCGACCGGGTGATTTCTTCATTCACCCAACCCTATTTTATCAGCAATCGCAGAGGATTGTGTTTCGATAAACCCGCCGTGGGCCTCAGTGGGAGTCCGTGCAGCAAGAGCACCCCGGCCACGGCCTTCGGACATACCGGATTTACAGGAACGTGCATTTGGGTGGATCCTGAAAACGAGTGGGTTTTTGTTTTTCTTTCCAACCGGGTTCATCCCTTTGCGGAAGTGAACAAATTAGCCTCCCTCAATATTCGAACGCTCATTCAAGAAGAATTGTACCAATTCAAAACCGAGGACGGTGGCGAAAAAATGGGCAAATTGCCGAAAGAAGGTCTGGATTAAGACTCGTCCAAATCGTCCAAATCAACCTTGAGTTGGTGGAGGAATCGGTGGAAAATGGGGGCAAAAAATACGGCAAAGATGGATAAAAATGCCACGCCGCTGTACAAAGCGTAGAAGCTGGAAAACACCTTAGCGGCGTCATTCGGCATCTTGTCCACAGGACCCATGCCGGTTAAAATCATGCTGGCATTCAACAGGGAATCTACCCAATTCAATTCTCCCAATCCATGGTAGCCGATCATGCCCATTCCAACGGAAAACGCTATTAATCCAAAAGAGAAAAGCAAACTCCGTCTGATTTTCTTTTGAAAATCGTGAACGGGATGCAAACCCTTCATTTTGGATGAACGGGGGGGGCGAATCATTCAAATATTTTCTTCAAAACCTCAATGGTATAGTCAACCTCTTCCAGGGTGTTGAGTTTTCCGAATGAGAAACGAACGGCTGGGGCATCCATGTTTCGATCCATTTCGGCCAAAACGTGACTCCCTTTGGTTGCACCGCTGCTGCAGGCCGAACCTCCGGAACAGCTAATTCCATTTAAATCCAATTGAAACAACAACATGTCGGGACGATCTACTTTGGGGAAGTTCACGTTGAGAACGGTGTACAGGCTTTTTTCTAAATCGCCACTCGTGCCGTTGAAAGAAATCCCCTGAATTTCCTGAGTTAGTCGTTGAATAAAATGCCGTTTCACCGCTTCAATTTTCTTGCGTTTTTCCGGCATAATGGAATAAGCCAATTCCAACGCTTTGGCCAAACCAACCATACCGTACACGTTTTCGGTTCCTCCGCGCATGCTGCGTTCTTGCCCACCACCGGTAATGAACGGGTGCAATTTCAACCGTTTATTGATGTACAAGAAACCCGTTCCTTTGGGTCCGTTGAATTTGTGGGCAGCCGCGGTAATAAAATCAACCGGTAGGGTTGATAAATCGTGTTCGAAGTGCCCCATGGTTTGAACTGTATCGGAGTGAAAAATTCCGTCGTACTTGTGCACCAAGTTGCCGATGGCCACCAAATCAATCATGGTTCCCACTTCATTGTTGGCATGCATCAAACTCACAAACGAGCGAGTGTTGTTTTGAAGCAACGCTTCTAAATCATTCAAATCCACCTCACCCTGTCCGTTCATTTTTACGAAAGAAAGTTTAATTCTTCCTTTTTCGGCCAATTCTTCCAGGGTATGAAGCACGGCATGGTGTTCAATTTTGGTGGTAATGCAATGGGTAATCCCGAGGTCTTCTACCGAATTTCGAATGGCCATGTTATCGGCCTCGGTGCCGCCCGAAGTGAAAACAATTTCACCGGTGGTACACTTCAGCAACTGAGCAACTTTTTTTCGAGCCAATTCAATCTGCACCTTCACTTTTCGTCCATGCTCATGGGTGCTGGAAGGATTCCCAAAATGATCGCGAAGCATGGGCGCCATCACCTCAAAAACTTGAGGATCGAGGGGCGTTGTAGCGGCATTATCGAAATAGATACGCATTAAATGAAGGATTTAATTTGATGAATGATTTCTTGTGCCAATGCATCGGCACGCTCGGGGGTTTCGCTTTCGGAGTAAATGCGAATGATGGGTTCGGTGTTCGATTTGCGCAAGTGAACCCATTCCGTTGGAAAATCTATTTTCACCCCATCAATGGTCGAAATGTTTTGGTGGGAATGGTGTGCAGCCATTTTCGCCAATATTCCATCCACATCAATTCCTGGGGTGAGTTCGATTTTATTTTTGGACATGAATTTGGCCGGATACGAGGCCCGAAGAGCTTTGCACGACATTCCCGTTTCGGCCAAATGCGACAAAAACAGGGCGATGCCCACCAAGGCGTCTCGGCCATAGTGCAACTCGGGATAAATGATTCCTCCGTTGCCTTCTCCACCGATGATGGCACCGATCTCTTTCATTTTTTCAACCACGTTAACTTCTCCAACCGCCGCGGCCTCGTAACGTTGGCCATGGGCTTGGGTTACATCCCGCAAGGCACGGGTGCTGCTGAGGTTGCTCACGGTTGCACCTGGGGTGTGTTTCAGTACGTAATCGGCAACGGCCACCAAGGTATATTCTTCGCCAAACATGCTGCCGTCTTCGTTCAAAATGGCCAAACGATCCACATCGGGATCAACCACAAATCCAACATCGGCTTTTTCGCGAGCGATCAAATCCGACAGATCGGTTAGGTGTTCGGGAAGCGGTTCAGGATTGTGAGGAAAATGCCCATTGGGCTCGGTGTAAAGTTCCAACACCTGATCCACTCCCAAAGCCTTCAAAAGGCGAGGGAGTGCAATGCCACCGGTACTGTTCACCGCATCAATGGCTACTTTGAAATTCTTTGCTCGGATGGCTTGAACATTCACCAAAGGCAAGGCCAAAATTTGTTGAATGTGCTCATCGATGTAATCCAATTCACGGTAAGATCCCAAATGATCAACCTCGGCAAAAGTAAAATTTCCGCTTTCACCAAGTGCCAAAACGGCTTGTCCTTCAGCAGCGGAAATGAATTCGCCTTTTTCGTTCAAAAGCTTCAGCGCATTCCATTGTTTGGGATTGTGGCTGGCCGTTAAGATGATTCCGCCATGGGCATTCAATGCAGGAACGGCCATTTCAACCGTTGGGGTGGTACTCAACCCCAAATCGATCACGTGAATGCCTTGCATCCGCAAGGTATTCACCACCAAAGCCGAAACCATGGGTCCGGAAATGCGGGCATCCCGCCCGATGACCAAGGTTGGATGATCTTTCCCACGGGTTAAAATGGAAGCGAAGGCCGCCGAAAACTTTACAATATCAATGGGGGTAAGGCCTTCTCCTGGAAATCCTCCCATCGTTCCACGAATTCCAGATATGGATTTTATGAGTGTCAAAATTCTATTCCTTTCTTACTGAAACAAACTAAAATGGTGTTCAAAGGTCGGTTTTTTCAGGCAGAAAAGCAATGAAAAAATCACAATTGAAGGAACAAAACAAATAGGTTGGTGGAATTTTGTTATTTTTGAGGCATGATTCAAAAAATCAATGCTTTGTTGGCCGAAGTAGCCCAAGCGAAAGCCAAGAATGCGGAAGAAGTTGAACAATTCCGTTTGAAGTTTTTAGGAAAAAAAGGAGCGATGAACGACTTATTTGAGGCGTTTAAATCGGTTCCTGGCCCAGAAAAAAAGGATGTTGGACAAGCGTTGAACCAATTGAAGGTGGCTGCAGCTGCTAAATTGGAAGAATTTCAACAAGCCTTGGAAGAAACAGCAAACGATCAAGTTGCTTACGATCCTTTCCTTCCACCTGCGCCTTACCCCATTGGTTCTTTGCATCCCATTACCATCATCAAAAATCAGATTACTGATATTTTCGAACGTATGGGATTCAACATTTCCGAAGGGCCTGAAGTGGTGGATGATTTCCACAATTTCGAAGCCCTTAATTTTGCTGCAGATCACCCTGCACGCGACATGCAAGACACGTTTTTCATCCAAACCAACCCCGATATTCTCCTGCGTACCCACACGTCTTCCGTTCAGGTAAAAGTGATGCGGGAAGGAAATTTACCCATTCGCACCATTTCCCCTGGAAGGGTTTACCGAAACGAAGCCATTTCGGCTCGTTCCCACTGTTTCTTCCACCAAATTGAAGGTTTGTACATCGATGAAAAGGCATCTTTTGCCGATTTGAAGCAAACCCTTTTCAAATTCGTTCAGGAGTTTTTCGGTGAAGGCGTGAAAATTCGTTTTCGTCCGAGCTTCTTCCCATTCACCGAACCCTCTGCCGAAATGGACATTTACTGGGGTTTGGAAACCGAAGTGGATCATCGCATCACCAAAGGAACCGGATGGTTGGAAATTTTAGGTTGCGGCATGGTAGATCCCCAAGTTTTGGAGAATTGCGGCATCGACTCCAAGCAATATTGCGGATTTGCTTTCGGTTTAGGCATTGAGCGCATCGCCATGTTGAAATACCAAATTGGCGATTTGCGCATGTTCAGCGAAAACGATTTGCGCTTTTTGAAACAGTTCGTGGGAGAAACCGCATAATCGATCATGGCTCATTCCATCCAAAAAATTGCGGTCATCGGTGCCGGCACCATGGGCAGCGGAATTGCTCAGGTTGCTGCAAGTGCCGGATTTCAGGTTCAGCTGTTCGATCTCAATCCAGAGGTTTTGAAAAAAGGAATGGCCGGAATTCAGAAAAACCTTTTGAAAGCCGTTGAACTGGGAAAGCTGTCGTCGGAAAATGCCCAAGCCACCTTGGCACGCATTGCTCCTGCCGACGATCTACGTCAGTTGGTGTGCGACGTGGTGATCGAGGCCATCATTGAAAAAACGGAAGCCAAACAAAACGTTTTTCAATCCCTTGCTCAAATCAATCCACCCACAACCATTTTTGCATCCAACACCTCTTCCATTCCCATTACCCGAATTGCCCGAGGAATTCCTCACCCCGAACGCGTGGTGGGCATGCACTTTTTCAACCCAGCGCATTTGATGAAGTTGGTGGAAGTCATTTCCGGTGAGGCCACCTCGGCAGAAGTAGCTCAAACCGTTGCCGAACTGAGCACCCAAATGGGGAAAACTCCGGTGATGGCGGCCGACGCTCCTGGATTTATTGTGAATCGAGTAGCCCGCCACTACTACCTAGAAAGCTTAAAATGCTTGGAAGAACGCGTGACCGATTTTGCCACCATCGATGCATTGATGGAAAATTCTGGATTCAAAATGGGACCTTTCAAGTTGCAGGATTTGATTGGAATGGATATTAATTTCTCGGTAACGTCGAGCATGTTCGATAGTTTTCATGGGGAATCGCGTTTTCGCCCAAGTCGTTTGCAAGAAATGAAAGTGGAAGGCGGATTTTTAGGAAAGAAAACCGGAAAAGGCTGGTATTCTTACGAATAATTCCATGAATGCCCATTCTTTGTTGCGCAAATCGGTAGGGGCGAAATTCTCTAAAATTGCTGGATTTTTAGCCGTAACGGGAGTTGGATTGGGCACCATGGTCATTCTAATCACCATGGCCATTGTTCAGGGCTACCAACAAGAAGTTCCCAAATTGCTGGAAACCTTTTCGGGAGAAGCGCAAATTTTACCTGCCCGCATCGGCCAATCAACCGAAAGCGGATCGATGGTACTTCCCAACGAACAACGGAAAGCGCTTCAAGCCAACGAAAACATCCAATCGTATTATCCATTTGCCCTCAAAGCGGGCATTACCCAAACCGAAACCGAATTTGAGGGCATTGTGCTTCAAGGAGTTGGCGAAGGATTCCCTGCTGAAAAGCTAAAAAACGTTTTGTTGAAAGGCCGCACCCCTTCGTTTCGAAAAGAAAGTAAAGAATGTGCCATTCCCGAACCGCTAGCTAAAAAATTAGGACTCAAAATCGGGGCAACGCTCCCGGTTATTTTTGTTCAACAACCGCCCCGAACCAGGGCTTTTACCGTGGTAGGGATTTTCAAAAATCCGATGGAACACGAAACCGGCCGTCCAGTGGTTTTGGTTCCCCTCCATCATGTGCAGGCCGTGAACGGCTGGGATTCTTCAACCGTTGGTGGATATCAAATCCATTTCCAACAAGGAACCAACATTCAAAAGGAGGTTGATGAAATTCACAACAGCCTACCCATGACGTTGGAAGCGTTTTCTTTGGGCGAATTGTTCCCTCAACTTTTTCAATGGTTAGCGCTGTTCGACACCAATCAAAGCATCATTTTGGTGATCATGTTGGCTGTTGCAGGGTTGAACATGATGAGCGCCCTGGTGCTCTTGGTCCTCGAGAAAAAGAAAGAAGTTGGATTGATGCGAGCGTTAGGACTTCCCGCCGCATCAGTCAGTGCCTTATTTCGGTGGTGGTCGTTGCGGTTGGTGGGGCGTGGACTTCTTTTCGGCAACCTTTTAGCTGGGAGCATTTTGCTGAGTCAGCATTATTTCCATTGGCTTTCATTGGATGAAAAATTGTATTACCTTTCGTACGCTCCGGTTGCCCTGGATGGGCTATCGTGGGCCATCACCAATTTGGGAATTGCTTTTTTTTGCTGGCTGAGCATGATGGTTCCATCCCGAGTGGTAGCAAAATTGGACATCATTGAATCATTAAAAAATTAATCGATGAAAAACGTTATTTCAGTTCTCACCTTAGGAGTTTCTCTGGTTTATCTTTCTGCTTGCAACAAAGAGAAGCCGCCGAAAGTTGATACGCGAGAAGTTACAGAAATTACGATGCAATCGGCCAAATGCGGGGGAAACGTGAGCAGCATTGGCAGCTCGGGAATTACAAGCCGTGGGGTGTGTTGGAATACTTCGGGAACGCCAACCACGGCCGATGCGTTCACTATCGATGGAGCCGACGTGGGCGATTATTCTTCCGTTCTCACCCAGCTCCAACCCAACACCCAGTATTTCGTTCGGGCTTATGCCAAAAATGTTTTTGGAATGGCCTATGGAAAAGAAAAGTCCTTTAATACTCTTCCTGGAGTGGTAGATCCAAGGGCTGCCGTTATAGGGTATTACTATGGTCAAGATACGGTTCAATACGTTACGCCACCCCAAGCAACACCAACAAGCAGTCAGATTTCATTTTCAGTCACCACCGAAGGAACGGTAAAAGACACCATTTATATCGCTTCAATTGGCCCCCAGAATAGCGTTTTGATGGCGTATTGGAACGGGGCCAAATGGGTTATGCCCAATCAATTCCACAGCCAAACCGGTTTTGATGGATTTTCCATCATTACCCGAGCCAATTATTTCTATGCTGGAGGATACATCGACAATGGCCCATCGCGCTTGTATTATTCGTTTTTCGGGAATAAATAAGGTTTTTTAAACTTTTGAAACCTTCTGAAAGCCCTATCTTTGCGCTTCATGAAAACGTGGGCGTTGCTTTTATTCTGGATCTTCGGAACCACCTTGGTTTGGGGACAGAAAAATAAATCGGGAAAAATTTCTTTGAAGGTAGTTGAATCCAACAGCCAAAAGCCTGTTCCGTTGGCTTCGGTTGGCGTAAGTTTGGGCAACCAAGTTTTCGGTGGATTTACGAACGAGGAAGGCTTCATTCAAATTTCGAATCTCCCATTGGGTTGCTACGAAGTGAAAATCTCGGCCATCGGCTTTGAGACGCCGGAATTGAAAAAAACGTGCTTAACGGAAGAAAAACCCGTTCAACTACTCGGCACCTGCTTCATTCAAGCCAATCCTAAAGTACTTCAAGGTGCCGATATTCAAGGCACCCGAACCGCATTCGAAATCCAACTCGATAAAAAAGTCTTCAACGTAGGCAGCAACGCAACCGTTCAAGGAGGAACAGCGCTTCAGGTTTTGGAAAACGTTCCGTCGGTAAGCGTTGATCAAGACGGCAAGGTTTCCCTCCGCGGGACAGGAAATGCCAATATCTTCATCGATGGGAAACCTTCCAACCTTTCCCTTCAACAAATTCCCGCTTCATCCATCGATAACATCGAATTGATCACCAATCCTTCCGCCAAATACGACCCCGATGGAATGTCGGGAATCATCAACATCGTTTTGAAGAAGAACAAAGCCAACGGATTGAATGGGGTTGCAACGGCCGTGGTAGGCTTCGGGGGAAAGGTTTCTTCCGGATTCAACATCAACTACAAAAAAGGAGCGTGGAATTTCTTCGCCAATGCCAATTACCGAGATTGGGAATTGTACAAGAAAAATAGCGCCAATCGCATCAATTACTTGTCGGATTCTTTGCCGTGGATCATTCAATTTTCCAGCGGATTTCAGCGGACCCAAACCACCAACACCAAAGCAGGGGCGGAATATTCTTGGGGAAAGAATACCTTAAGTTCCTCCTTTGGTTACACCCCCAACAACGAAACCTCGGAAGACATTTATCGCTACCAAATTTTGACTTTGGACACCGTTGAAAAATTCCAATACAGCGGAGCTCAAACGGGTAAAATCCCCGGATATACGGCAGAATTCAATGCGCTCTACAACAAAAAGTTTGAAAACAAGAAAGAAGACCTCAGCATTTCCTACCAATTCAGCAAGAATTTAACCGATCAATTCAACGATTTGCGTCAAGATGTTTGGACTTGGCAGCCCTTGAAACAAACCAATGCGAATTTGGGAATCATTGGCACCCACACGCTTCAACTCGATCGAATTAAAATGGTGCAACACGGTGCCAAATGGGAATATGGAGGAAAGGTGATCCTCCGGAATACCGACCGAGATTTGAACTTTGAACGGTTGGATACGGCCCAACAAAGGTTTTTCAACGACGGTTCGGTGACCAACCGATTCGTGTACGACGAGAAAATTTATGCAGTTTACAGCACTTATACCAGAACGTTCGGTAAGTGGAACACCACGGGTGGGTTGCGCATCGAGCAAACCAACACCCAAAGCGATCAGATCACCCAAGGAAGTCGGTTTTTGTTCAATTACGGAATTAAAGGAAGTGGAGATACCTTGGGAATTTGGCCAGGATTGTTTCCCAGCTTTGCTGTTTCGCGCAAGGTGGCCAAAAATTGGGATGCCAGTTGGTCCTATTCCCGACGTTTAACCCGCCCCAACGGCGGGCAAGTGAATCCGTTTCGGAACCTGCAAGACCCCTTGAACATTTTCATTGGAAACCCCTATTTGCGACCCGAATACATTCATTCGTTCGATTTTAACCTGATTTATCGCTCTCCAAAATTCACGTTTACTCCGGCCTTGTATTTCCGTCAGAGTTCCGGAGAAATGTGGCGTTTCCGCACGGTAGATTCCAAGGGAATTAGCACAACAACCTTCATCAATTTTAATCAAAGCAACAACTACGGAAGTGAATTCACTTTGGTAGGCGATCTATTCCCTTGGTGGAATTTGAACGCCAACGTGAACGTTTTTTACTACCGAGTAGATGCCACCAATTTGATTGGCGGATTGGTGAACCGAGGATTAACGTACAATGCAAAAGCCATTCAAAGCTTCAAAATAAAGAAAGGCTGGAACGCCCAAGTAGTGTACAACTACCGCGGAAAATTGAAACGCGCCATTGGGGTGATTGATCCCATTCCCGCCTTTGATTTCAGTGTTCGGAAAGACGTGTTGAAAGGCAAAGGAAATCTAACTTTCGCCGTGAACGATGCCTTTAACCAGCGTTATTTCCGCATCAACATTGCCGATCAAGGTCAGGGATTTGCCCAGGAAATGCGTTGGAAAACAGAGAGTAGAATTTTTACGCTGGCGTTCAATTACTACTTCGGGCGAGCCGAAGGAGGGAAGAAGCCCGCCAAAGTGGAAACCGGCCCGGTAGGAGGAGAAGGCGGTGGCGGGTTTTAACTACAACCCCAACCGTTTTTGCACCGTTCCCGAAACCAATTCGAAAAATTGAAGCGGACGTAGCGTTCGCCAAGCCGTGGCATCCAAACTTCCGCCGTGGATGAAAACCCGATCGATGCCGCTTTGCTGAAAATCTTCACGCACGTGATCCAAAAAATTAATGGCGGCAATCCATCCTTCTTCCACATCTTCAAACCATTCCTCGTAATAACTATCATCGCTGGGGTGAAAGGCCATTACATTTTCACCAATGAGGATGAAGTGAATGATGCCGCGATGGATCAAAGGATCAATAACTTGGCGTTTTAACAGGGCGATATCGTTGTGCAAACAGTCGTTCCACTCGCCAATGAACTCCAAAATGGCCACGTTGTGGCGATCATCTACAAAGAGAATTTTGCAATAGAGGGTTTCGGATCCGAACTCATCCCATTGAGGATGAATGACGTAATTGTAAACTTGATTAACGAATTCGAATTCGTTGTATTCCCTTCCAAAAAAAGGCGATTTCTCATCTTCGGAAGCGTCGTAAATTCCTCGCCACCGATCGTACGGTTCGATGCTATGCATGGGGCAAAAGTAGTTTTTTTCGACGTATCTTTACGGGCTGATGCGAAGAATAATTTTTGCTTTTGTTTTGTTGATCTGCGGATCGGTTCAAGCCCAAATTCTCCCTTCATTTGGAGGATCTCGGTCGGGCACAACGGGCATGCAGTTTCTAAAATTGGGCGTAGATGCCCGTTCCTCGGGAATGAGTGGAAACGTGGTGGCTTCCACCAACGATGTTGCATCTTTGTGGTGGAATCCGGCAGGAATTGCTCAACTCGACTCTTCGCGATTGCACGTTTTGGCGGCGCATACTCAATATTTTGCCGACATTCCTGTGAACGCGCTGGGAATCGTGAAACAACGCAAGGGCACCTACTTCGGCCTTTCCCTATTTTCCCTCAATACCGGTCAGATGCCGTTAACCACCGAGTTTCAACCTTTTGGAACCGGACAAACGTTTTCGGTGAACGATTTCGTGGCAGGTTTAACCTTTGCCAAGTCGTTAACCCGCCAATTCAATTTTGGAATGACTGCCAAGTATGCTCGGGAGAACATTGCCGGATTAACAAATCAGAACTTTTTGGTTGATTTGGGTTTTCAGTACGACATTGGTTGGCAGAACACGCGTTTTGCTGTTACCATTTCCAATTTTGGGGTCAACAATCAGCCAACGGGAACGTGGACCTCCACTTCGTTGAACGGCCCTTTAACTCAAAAAGATTTTGAAGAGATGGGCATACCGGCCGTTTTCCGTTTTGGAATTGCTTGGGATGCCATTCGCACCGAGCAACAAGTGCTTACTGCAACGGCCCAATTGAATCATCCAACCGACAACAAGGAAACGTTTGGACTGGGTGCCGAATACCGCTTTAATCAGGTGCTTTATGCACGCACCGGTTACGAATTCGGCATGGACGAGGCCTTTGTTCCTTCCTTTGGAGCCGGATTGTGGATGCCGCGATCTTTTGGAAAAATTAAATTTGATTACGGTTATCAGTCCAAATCTCGTTTAGGAAATGTGCATCGCATCACCCTACAAATGAATATTTTATGAAGAAGTATTGGTGGATTTCTTGGATGTTTTGTGCGATGTTTCTCACCTCGTGCGATTTCCTCTTCGGCCGAAAAGACGATGATGCTGTTAAAGACATTTTAACTCAAGGAGCCATCGATCCCAACTTGGTTCCCAATACGGTAGGTTACGTTCCGGTTCTTCCAACTTGGGGCGGCTTTGTTCAGCCGCACGATGTTTTTGTGGGTTACGATGAAATGGTGTACGTTGCCGATGACCGAGGCATTCATATTTTGGATCAAAAAGGAACCTTGCACCGCAGCATTCCTTTTACGGGCGCCACAAAAGTGAGTCAGGATCGGCGAATGAATACCTACGTTTGCGCCCGAATTGCCTACAACAGCAACGGCACTACGTACCAACTACCGGCGGTTTTTGTGCTGCGCAACGGAAGTGGAACTCAGCCCGAATTCATCGATACCCTCATTCATCCGTTTTGCGACAATTCTCGGAATAACACCAACTTCCGAGGGGTTCTCGACGAGCAGGTGGAATTTGCAGGGGTTTCTTTCATGCACGATAACACTTTTTATTTGGCCCGACGCGGCCCAACCAACAGTTTAATTTCCTCGGCTCGTCCCGATAACTGCGTTTTATCGTTCGATGCTTTCCGCAACAATTCCGGTTATGCACAAGGGCTTTCTCCCGTTGGAACCAGTTTAAAAAGTTGCTTGTCGCCCACCGGCATAGGAACGTTTACAGCTCCACCGCAGGTGGCGTTTGGAATGAGTCAAAGCACCGATTTTCTTCTTCTTCAAGGAGATCCTACCGCAGAATACAAAACCCTTTGGATCAAGAAGTTTGAGGACCCCGATTTGGGAATTCAATACACCGAAAATCCGGGCATGTTGAATTTTGACACCAGCAAAAGCAGTCGTTTTCTTTACGATTCTTATCGATTTGGAAAGCCCATGGATGTTTGCTTTGCTCCCGATGAAACGCAGTATTTGTTTGTTGTAGATGCCGCGAAAGACTCGGTTTTTCAATTTACCTTCCGCGGCTTTGAAGGGGTAAATGCTCCTCCAACCTTTACCGACAAAAAGCAGATCATCGCGAGTTTTGGAGGAACGGGAAGCGGCCCAGCCCAATTTAGAAATCCGGAAGGGGTCGCTTATTTCAAACGAGTTCTTTATGTGGCCGACACCGGAAATGGCCGCATTGTACGTTTCAAACTTTCAACCGATTTGGAGCGATGATCCCAAAGTTTTTCAAAGGCATTACGCATTTGAGCGACGCCCGCTTTGCCGCCGCGCATGGGTTTGACTACATGGGCATGAACCTGGATCCTCAAAGCGGCGGAATTTCTTTGTCGGATGCCCAAGAAATTTTGGGATGGTGTTCAGGTCCGCTGTTGTTGGGCGATTTCGGGAATGCTCCCATGGCTGCGGTGGAAGACGGTATTCAACTGCTTCAATTGGATGCGGCAAATGGTGC
This sequence comes from Bacteroidota bacterium, assembly GCA_947459245.1. Taxonomy (GTDB): domain Bacteria; phylum Bacteroidota; class Bacteroidia; order UBA7662; family CANHCV01; genus CANHCV01. Next base: position 35,020 of record CANHCV010000005.1, on the reverse strand, counting down.
GAACATCCCCGCTGATTTCCCCACTTTCACCAAAAATGAAGATCATTGGATTTCTCCTGAAGGTTTAAAGTTTATGGTTTTCACCGGAAAAGCCAACGAACTCGAGGGCTGGTTAACCACGTTTCAACCCGAGGGAATCATTCTAGAAAGTTTGCAAGAAGAAAAAGTGGGCCTCCGAGATTTCAACGATTTGATCGATATCTTGGACGTTTTGGAGGGTTAACGAATCAGGATTTTTTGGGAGAACGATTTGCCTTCCCAGCTCAAATGAAATAAATAAACTCCTGAAGGTAGGTCTTGCAAATCCCATGCATGTTCTCGGAATCCGGGTTCAACCGTTTTTATTATCCTCTTTCGAATGGACTTGCCTTCCAAATCAGTTAGACTAAGTTTAACAGGTCCGCCCGTTTTCATTTCCCATCTTATCCAAAGTTCTTGATTGCTGGAATTCCAAAGTCCATAAGGAGAAGTCTCTTCCATCGTGGTTGTTGCAACCCGGTTGTTTTTCAACCAAACTTCGTACACCAAAGGATTTGCAGAAGTTGATCCCGTTGAATTAGAGGTAAAAGCATTAGGGATGGAAGACGAAATTCCACCAACCATCCATCCTAAAAATAAAGAATCGGGAAGATTCGAAGATGGAAGTGTAAATATTTCATCGGAATTGAATGCCGGGTTTTGATGATCAATGACCAATTCTGCACCAGCTCCCAGGTAGCCCGGCATCATCCCTAAGGGAAACTCCGACCATTGTCCTTGAGAAGTTCGAGTCAACCTACTGATGGTTCGAACAAAGGGAACGGTTGCATCTGCAACCACTTGTCCGTTTTGGTATTGGTATTGACTTATTCCCCCAAGAAATAAATAATGCATACTTTGTTGAATGGGGTCAAAAAGGGAAACTTTTGCACTGTGGTAATTGCTCAACCGCTGTGAGAATCCAGTATCGGGGATAATACTTTGGGCCGCTATCTCAACTGGATAGAGATAAGGCAAATCAACTTGTGGCTGAAAAACCCCCGAACTAATTACATATTTTCTCGCACCCGTTGCTGTCAAAACTGGAACTAAATTGTAATCCCTTCGGTGCAAATGTTCGGGAGAAATGAGGGGAGAAAACCATTGAATTTGAAACAACGAACCCTGTCTTTGGGCTAAAAACCGACGAATTGCATTCGTATAATTTTGAGTGTAGGTAGCATGACCCATCGGGTTGTACCTCCCATCAAAACGGTGGCCTCCTACAATACAAAGAGTGTCTCCAAAAATGGCCATTTGACCTCCTGTCACTGCAAAATTGGTGTCTTGAATGGAAAAAATATCCGAACTCCAAGATTGATTGGCCATGATTTTAGGAACAATGATATCGAGGGGAAGTACCGTTAATCGGGGATGTGTAATGTGATTTTGAGCGAGAACCGAAAATCCATATCCGCCAACAATCACTAAATCGTTTCCTCTTTGAATGAAATTAAAATTGGTCGCTTGAAGCTGATCCACCACCGAGGGATCTAACCCTGCTAACGATGAGCTCCAAACTTGTTGAGTTTGAAAATCTACAACATAAATGCGCAAATTATTTCCTGTCGATGGAAATGCATTGAACGGCTGCCGAGCATGTATTCCATCGGTTCTTCCACCAACAAAAACCGATTTTCCTTGAAAATGACCTAATGCAAAGGAATGCAATCCAGGAAATCCTGAAATGGATTTAGGCTTTAATTCAATGTTAAAAGCAAAATTTTGGGCAAACCCCAAAATGGGAAAAAGGAGGAATAGAAGAACGAATCTCATGGGATTTTTCTTTTAAAAATCCATTGCCTTTTAAAAGGTTCCAAAAAGAATTTATCTTCTCACCTTCCGCGTGCGTTCGAGGACCTCAGGGAGCGGACCAAAGTTAGTCCCGAATACAGCGAATTGAACGACCGAAGAACTTGATGTCGTTGAGCCCTTGGACAAATGAAAAGTTATAGTTCAAAAGGGTGCCATATGCAAGGATAGATGAAAACTCGGTAGAAGTCCAGAAGGAGGTACTGATTCCTATGGTGTTATACGATCCAGTAGTATCGCTCGCCCCGGCTGGCAGCGCGGAAAATCCGCTGCTATTGGTAGCTCCGTAGTTTGGGGAAGTCCATAAACTGCTGGTGGATTTTAGTGCACCGCCTGAAAATGAACCACCCAAGAACGTTTCTAATGAACTCCATTCCCCATCGCTGGGCAAGTGCCAACCCATAGGACAAATTCCTTTTACATTTCCCGAAAAGGCTGGGCTGGGAGAGGTATCATTTGTTGCTCCGTTTTGGTATTGAACCGCCTCCGCCCATTGGTACAAGCCACCGTACGTTGTGCAATTTGCAGTGTCGTTGTCGTAACAGTATTTCTCTATTGTACTGTTGTTCGTTTGGTTATCTGCAGAGGACGAAAAATTTATCATGGTGCCCACATTCAAGTTCTTTGCAAACCAACACTGCGTTCCAATTTGTACAATTGGGTAGCTTTCACCAGCGTAGGTGACGGCTTGGCCGCAGGCCGATCCTACCGGGGCAGGGAAACGTAAATTCACGGTATCTCGGCTGCTGCCGCAAGGGCCGGTCATTGTCCATATCAAGGTGTAAGCAGTATCGGTTCCTTTGGTAAACGTAGCAGTAGGGTTGGAATTGTTACTGAAACTCCCTCCACTGCCGGCAAGAATGCTCCAAGTTCCAGTTTCTCTAGAAGTGGCAGAGGGAGGGTTGGCTGCGAGGATGGCCGTAGTTCCTGAAAGGTTCAGTTGATCAGGGCCGGCACTCGCGGGTGTGGTTAATGTGGCCAAGATCACCGCAACAGTATCGGAACTGCTGCCGCAGGCATTGGAAATACTGTAACGAAGCGAATAGGAATTTCCGCGAACGCCCGTAAACGTAGTGGAAGGAGCATTGGCCGTTCCCAAACTTCCGCCAGAACCCGAAAGAATACTCCAACTCGCAATTCCATTGCTGGGGGTATTGCCCGTAAGGGTTATTGAGCTTGCGCAAAACTTGAGCTGGGCGGGACCGGCATTCGCTGCCGTAACCGGTGGGATGCACGCCCATGTTGGGCCGGTCGCCCCAATGGTAAGCGAATACGTTTCACCGTTGTTACCTCGTACGAGGGCACCAATCTGCAATTCTTTGGCCACATCGGCTGTTTTGGCTGTACCCGCCGCCAACGCATACGGCACACTTACGAGTTGCGTGGTACCCATGGGTTGGTAGTTGGTGCCTCCTTGGGCGTCCATTTCCAATTTTAAAAATTTGTCGTTCCCGTTCGCCCAAGGAAGGTTAGCAAAGGTTCCTGCCGTGGCCGTTCCACCGCCCAAGAAAATGGAGAATTGCCCCGAAGAGTCGGTGCTAGCCAATTGGGTTTCGGTGTAAAGGTTGCTGCCGGTAGGCAGGCTATCCAACACCGAAAGGCGCAAACCCACGGTGCTGTTTTTCAGGGGTTTTCCGTTGGCACCCACGGCCACACCTTGGTAGTTTATTTTTTGCGGTTGTGCGGAGGCCACGAAAGCGATCGCAGCGAGGAGGAGGGTGAAAAACGTTTTCATTCCGTATTTTATTTGGCTCAAATGTAAAAAACAAATGACAAATTAGTTTTAAAATACCTTGACATTTAAAAAATTCATGGAAAATTAAGGCGGTTTTTTCGGTGGTCGAGTGTCCCGTAAGTACGGGATAAATCGGAACCAACTTTTATAAACGTTTCCCGATTTGGGGGTGGCAATCGGATAAAAAAGCGAGGGATAAATCAAAAAAATACCGATACCCCAGGGGGCGCCACCTTTCGACGAGCTCAAGGACCACGTAATTTAACCCGAAATGCTTCGGAACCTCCCCACGCACTAACTAAATGCTATCTTCCATAATTTCAATGAATTATCCGTTTTAAACGTTTATAAACGGATACAAACGTTTCTAAACGTTTCCGATACGGCTATCAGTAAAAAATTTCGTAAATTACACTTGGATAGGGGGCGGAGGTCCCTGAGTTTACCGAAGGGTAGCCCCCGTTTGCAACCACGAAATGAACTAATTACCAATGGACTGCGGTACCTGAGCTTGTCGAAGGACGGACCCTGAGCACGTCGAAGGATGGTAAATTTTCGGTGCCTCCGATAGCCTCAGGCACCGGAATTCAGTACTAGCAAGCACGAATCGATTGATTCCATTGGAAACAATTACCTTCTCACCTTCCACGTGCGTTCTCCTTTTTCGGAACGAACTTTCACCACGTAAATCCCTAGAGGTAATCCTTCCTTGGAAAGTTGGATATGATTCCCAAATGTTTCTTTGTGCTGAAGCAATCTGCCCTGAACATCCATCAAGGAAATGGAGGTTTTACCCGATGGCAAATCAAGGATTTCCCATTCATTCTCCCAACTATTCAAACGGATGGCATCCAAAAGAGAAACGGCAGATAAACTCGAAAACAATTGAATCACAATCCGATCACCCGCAGCTTTATTGGTGGGAACAACAATGGAATCGGTGCCTCCACTCCAGAAAAATCCCATGTTGCTGTAACTGTTGGGAGGAATTACGGTGGTTCCCGGACTCACCCATAAAAATCCGTTAGCGGGTGAATAGGAGCCCGAACCACCCAAAATCAAGGTGTCGGTTCCGGTGTTGTAAATGGAAATTCGGTGCTCATCACTGGGGGTGGAGCTGCTGGTTCTAGTTGCACTTACCCAATAACTTTTGCTTCTTGGAAGATCGGAATTGGTAGAAAGAACCCCCATGCGTTGCAAAAACTGAGGATAATCAACCAAAGGATTCCGATTGCCTTGGGCACGTGCGATGTCGTTGTTTCTGCGAACATCCACAGCATTGGGTGGAAACTGATTGGTCCACGATTTCAACGTGGGTTCTTGAGAAGTTAAATAGTTGATTTGTACCGTGGAGTTTCCGCCATACATGATTCCAAAATAAAGCATGGCCCGAGCAACGGCGCCTTTGTGAACATCCCTCGGTTCGAATACTCCGCCACCCAGTTTGCTTCCTCCCTGACTCCACGTTGGGGCACCCAACACCACTCCAAAAGGAGTATTGGCTCGTTGGTTGTTCGCGTTATTATCGGTAGGAAAAAGATGATGCATATCGGAAATCATGGGAGAAGCCGAACTGAAAAAACTTTGCGGGAACGTGTGTTCGCAGTTGAAATCGTTCGGGGTGTTTTGAACCTGAGTACGGGAAGTATATCCGGAAATTTGACGACCGGTGTAAACGCATTCCAAGGTATTGGAAGTTGCTCCGCGACCATTGGTGGCCCAGTTATCAAACCGCAAATACATGCTGTCGCGGGCTTCGTTGTAAGAGAGTGCTCGAAATCCTTGGTTCATTTTGGTTCTCAACGCCTGCTTCAACGCCTCACCGCTTAAATTGGTTGATGTTGCGTAATAGGCGTTGGTGTAAACACCGTTTCCGGAAAGATAAACCGGACGAGAATACGCCCACCCCGCTCCAACCGTGGTTTGAACCATCATGGCCGTTTCATAACGAACATTGTGCTTGGGTGCAAAACGAACATGAACGGTACGTGAACCGCCTTGAGGAAGGGTAAAATCATTGGGAGAAACCGAGAAGGCGGTATCTTGAAAAATCCCGAAAAATTGAAGCTGAATGCGAAGGCTTCCAGCATAATCATTCGTAATGGTAATGGGCAAGCTATCGCGGGAATTTTCGTTCAACGTTGCGAAATTGAGCTGGTTCACCGACAAACGAAAAGGCACATTACCAAGTACCGAAATCGAGGTAAAAATCAAAAAAAGTGCGTAAATATTCTTCATGATGTTATGGAGTTAAAGGGAAGCAGTTGGTTGCTATCTAAAATCGTAAAATTCTCTTCTTCGCGTAAGTTTTAAATCGCTCAACAAGGCCGACTTTGGTTTGAACGTTACCATGTAACTTTTGTTGAACCCAAAAGGAACCACGCTCAAAGAAAGATCCCAACAGTGCAAATCTCGGTACAAAGTAAAGACCGAAGAAGTCATTTTTTTCACGGTAAAATCGTAGCCCGAATTGAAACCCAGCTTAAATTTCGGGGTAATGGCCACGTCGCCATTCACCACCATCGTTTGGCTAACTGCTCCTTTCAATGCGGGTTGAAATCCTTCTTGGTACCTAAGCACATAGTTGAAGTTAACACTGTAGGGAACCGAAAAATCCAGGTAGGCAAACCGGTTGCGCTCCACCATTTGCTTTTCCTCTTCGCTTCCTTCGGAAGTTTTCTTCTCTTTTCCTTTTCCAGCGAATCCGCCGCTGAACGTTAGCCCAGCATTTTGCATTCTCGCCAAGCGGCCATCTTGTTGGAATTGGTATTGCTGAATGCGAACGCCGCGCTCGTTCCTTTGGTAAACGTCCCAATTGGCGTCGTACTGAACACTGAAATTCTTGCTGAAATTGGTGCGGCCATTCAACGAAAAATTTCTCCACTGCAAACTATCGGCCGCAAAATTGTACCCCCCATTCACCCCCAAAAAGTCGATGACTTTAATTTTCTTTTCGTGTTTTACCGTATCGGCTTTCGAGAAAACTTTGGCCTCCACCACATTCCCCAACGAAAAGTTCAAACTTCCGTCTCTTCCTGCCGAAGGACCACCCTTCAAACTCTGCTCAAAGATGGAATACATGCGGGTGGTGCCCGCCGTATCGGTTTGTACCGACTTGAAGTACCCGTACGAAGACGCTGAGAAATCGGGACGGTAGGAGTAAAAAACACTCGGAGTAACCACATGACGAATCGCTTTTAGCTTTCCACCAAAAGTGTACATGCCATAAATCATGGTGGTGATGGAAGTTTGAAAACTGTAATCACGATTGGCGAAAAATCCTTCTAGGGTATCTGTAACGACTTTTTGACCGTCCCAACTTTTCGAGATTGATTGTCGGTTCCAGCGTTCATTGAACGACAAAGCCGGTGAAAGCGTGAAAAATCGTAGCGGATTCTTTGATGTGCTTTTCCCCATTTTTATGCTGGTACTGATCGGAATGGAATGCGTTATTCCGCTCCTCATTTCCGATAAAACATTGGGTTGCAGCAGAGCGGAATCGAACGTATTGAGCTGATTGCTCAAATTCATGTTGTAGCTCACCCCAATTTGCTCGTACCATTTGGCTTCACCCACTTGCACCTTCTGCTTGAAGGGAAAAAAACGATTCACGTTAAAGTTGGCTTCAGGAAGAAAAATATCAAATTGCCTGGTTTGAGTGTTTTGACTGTGTCCGCCGCTCAAACTCAGGTTCCCAAAAGCACCAAACGATTTGGAATACTGAATGCGGGAATTGAGGGAGTTTTGTTGAAATTGGTTGGTGCCAAACGAGTTGTTCCGCAAAAAACCGGAAGTTCCTGCCTCCACGTGGGCGCCAAACGAAGTTCCCGGATTCGCTTTCGCATCTTGTTGGTGATCCCACGTGATTCGGAAATCGGGCTGCACCCGAAAATCGGGACCCTCGGGATCGCCGAAGCGAAAACGTGAATAATTCAAACTGAGATTTCCTTGGTACTGATAGCGTTTCACGTAGGTAGAACTCAAACCCACTCGATACGATCCCGTGGTGTACAAATCGCCTTTTAAACTCAAATTGAAGTACGGACTTCCCCCGTAATAAAATCCGCCATTCCTCAAGAAATACCCTTGACTGGGGCTGAAGCCCGGTTCGGGCGGAAGAAGTCCGCTTCGGTTCCCTTTCTTTTGCGGAAATATTCCAAACGGAACTCCAACGGGGGTTTTCACACCCAATACCACCAAATTTGCCGGACCAAAAACCACCAGGTTGTTGCGCATGACCTTCGCCTTTCCGATGTTGAAATAGAAGTGCGGATGATCGGCATTGCAGGTGGTGAGTTTCATGTTTTGGGCGAAGTAGGTGGAATCGTTTTCCATTTTGGCTACTTTCGCATGCAGATATGCTTCCCCATCGTGCGCTTTGCTGTTCCAGACCTTGGCTTTTTTGGTTTCGAATTGGTACAGAATTTTGTCGGCATCCATGGTTTGATCGTCGGAAACGAAATGGGGGAATTCGATTTTTTTCCCGAGGGAATCGAACGGCTCGGCCAACAGGGTTTTCTTTTTTCGATCGAGCACGATGTGGCCGGCCTGAAGCTGAATGGTTTGGTACTTCACCTCTGCTTTTTTCCACAAATGAATGGATTCCTCGGCTTGATTCATCACCACAGAATCGGCCGAAGTACCCAAAACCGGTTCATTGAAATCGGTTCCCAAGGCAAACGTATCAAGGGGAGGAAAAAAGATGGAAAGGGAATCGGAATTTTTTTTAAGCTCCACGATGGGAGTCGCCGTTACAGAAACTGCTTTTTTTCTCCCTTTTTTGGTTTGATTTTTGTTGGGTTGCCCAGAAATGTGAACAACACACAGAAAAAAAACGAAAATGGTGCAAAAGAAATGATGAAAACGAATCACCCGAAACGACTTACCCTTTTATTTTTGTACAAAATAACGGCATTTTCTTGGTTTAAGCGTGAGAAGACGATGAAAAAATCCATCTTTTTGATTTTCGGCATCATTGCATTGAGTTTGATGGGGTTTCGTGCCACCAATCAATCCATTCGTAAAGTGCGAACGGTTGTGATCGATGCCGGCCACGGTGGTCACGACGCAGGTTGCAAAAGTGTATCGGGGAAGTACGAAAAAAACGTAGCCTTGGATGTGGCTTTATTGGTGGGAGAATACCTCGAGAAAAATTTCCCCGATTTAAATGTGATTTATACCCGCAAGACCGACACTTTCATTGCGTTGTACCAGCGAGCGAACGTTGCGAATCGGGCCAATGCAGACGTTTTCATCTCCATTCATTGCAATTCTGGAAAAGGTGCTAAAGGAACCGAAACCTTCGCCCTTGGAGTGCACCGATACGAAGAAAATTTGGAAGTGGCGAAACGCGAAAACGGCGTTATCCTCCTCGAAAAAGATTACCAAAAACACTACGACGGTTTCGATCCGAAAGAACCAGAAACCATGATTTTCCTCGCATCCCAACAACAACAATTCCAAAGTGAATCGCTTTTGTTGGCCGATTTCATCCAAAAACAATACATCGAACACGCAAAACGCGGCAGTCGTGGCGTTAAACAACAAGGCCTTGCCGTACTCGCCGGTAGCAATATGCCCAGCGTTCTTACAGAAATAGGATTTTTAACACACCCCGACGAAGAGAAATTCTTAACTTCGCCTGAAGGAAAGCAATACGTGGCCGGATCCATTTATCGTGCCTTCAAAAACTTCAAACAATCCATCGACTCCAAAAAATGAATTTTAAAAACCATAAAGAAGTCCTCATCGGCGCTTTTGCGGTCATTATTCTTGCTTGCCTCTTCTTCGGATTTTCTTATTTGCAAGGAAGAAGACTCTTCTCCTCCTCCAACCAATTCGTGGTGATCTATTCCAATGCTCAAGGATTAAAAACCTCCAATCCCGTTATGAAAAACGGATTGCAAATCGGATCCGTTATTGAGATAAAAATCAACCCTAAAAATCCGGAACAAATTGTAGCCTTGATCGATGTTCAAAAGAACGTCGTGGTTCCAAAAAATGCTGAAGCAACCATCATTTCAGCCGATTTATTGGGAGCAAAAGCCGTAGAATTGAATTGGACTCCGTCTTCAACGGTCGCCGAATCGGGCGACACCCTTCTCGGAAAGATTGAAAATTCCCTTACCGATAAAGTTTCAAAAGAAATCCTTCCAGTAAAATTAAAAACCGAGAAAATGTTGGGATCGTTGGATACCCTCATTCTCAACATGCAGCATTTGTTTTCTGATGAAAGCATGAGCGGTGGAATGGGAAGTGTTCAAAGAACCCTCATTCATTTGGAAAAATCGTCGGAAACACTGAAAGACCTTTTGGTGGCCGAATCGGGAGCGTTGAAAAAAACCATTTCCAATTTGGAATCGGTAACCACCAATCTTCAAAAATCGAATCAACACATCTCTTCCATTACGGCCAACACCGCAGCGGCCACCGAGAAATTGGCAAAATCCGATATCGATGGTACGGTTAAAGAACTGAAAGCGGCCTCCCACGCCCTGAATCAAATGCTCGGACAAATCAATTCCGGACAAGGATCGTTGGGTGCGTTGGTTAAAAACAAAGATTTGTACGACAATCTCAACAAAACCATTTCCGACCTCAATCGGGTTGTGGCCGATTTGTATAAAAATCCGAAAATATACCTCGGCCCGCTCGGGAAATCGGGCAAGAAAGCCGAACGCATGCGCAAGTAATGCAGCCCCACCTTCATCTTCTGGTTCCACAAATTACCGAAAGAGCGCGGCTTACCTTCAAGCACCTATTCACCGATTACCTGGGGTTGACCATTTCCATGGAGGTTTCCAACCAAAAACACCCCCACTATCCTACCCTTTCTTGCCTCCCAGAACCCTTGGAGGGAATGCCTCATTTGCCACCGGGATCCCTCGTTTTTTCCAATTTGATCACCGCAAACGTAGCATTTCCGTCTTCGGTAAAAAACATCAACTCCAACACCTTTCCATTTGAGCTTCCATCGGTGGCGTTCTTTTTTCTATCCAACATGCAAGAACGAGCCGACTCCACCCGAGATGCGTGGAATCGCCTACCTGCGTCGGCAAGGGTTGCCCAGCATTTCGGGGTTTATGATCAAAACATCATTGGGCGCTGGGCGCAGCAATTGGGCCAATGGCTGAACGGGCATTTCCCCGAGTTGACTCCCTCTGCTCCCCCCGTGCATCAGCAAATTACCGTGGATGTTGACCACCTTTACCAAGAGTTTGGCAAGCCCCTGCTTCCGTTTCTGCGCGGAGCCTTGGGATGCGCTCGCAGGGGGCATCTGCAAGAATTATTTCACCGCTATCAATGGTGGAAAGGCCAAAAAACCGATCCCTTCGACCATTTTGAACGCTATCCACATTCATCCATTTTGTTCATTCAAATGGGAAATCAAGGCGGCATCGACAAATCGCTAGGAGCCCAAAATCCGATCTTCCGAAAAAAAATCAAGGAACTTTCCGAAACATTTACCATCGGTTTGCACCCCTCTTCCCGAGCAGCGATTTCTTTGAGTGACCTTCAAAATGAAAAAACGCAATTGGAAGAAATCATCGGAAAATCGGTAACTCAATCGCGGCAACACTACCTGCTCACCTCCCATGCGTTATGGAAAAATTTGGAAACGGTTGGAATTCGAGAAGATTTCACGGCCCTTTCGGCCGACCAAAACGGATTTCTGTTGGGAACAGCTTTGCCCGTAAATCATTACGACTTCAACAGCGAAAAAATCAGTGATTTGATTCGTGTTCCCAGTGCATGGATGGACGCTACCGGTTACCATTACCTCCATTTGGGAGCGGCCGAAATGAAGAGCAACCACCAAAAAATGCAATCCGAAAGCCTGAAATACGGAGGTTGGTGGTGCCCGGTTTACCACAACAACTACTCCCTTTTTTTGGACGAGGTGAATTGAAGCAAATCGGCCTTCTGTTTCGTATTTTTACCCCATGAAGCCATTGTTCTCGACCAAGTCATTAACCCGAATGGCGCTTATTTTCGGGTTTCTCACCAGTATTTTTCACATCATCGGTCCTTGGCAGGGCTGGGTAGATTTAGCTCCATCGGTATTGGAATCATCGCGTTGGATTACCCTCATCGTTCTTTTTGCGTTGGGAATCAAACGGAAATCGCTCACGTTTTGGATCTTTTTTTCCATGTTATTGGGTGCCGAAGTGGGCGTTCAATTTCCCGATATTGCTAAAAACCTGAAGGTTTTATCGAAGATTTTCCTTCATTTGATCAAATCCATCATTGCCCCGCTCCTGTTTGGAACCTTGGTCGTGGGCATTGCGGGGCATTCCGACCTCAAACAAGTGGGACGTATGGGATGGAAATCCCTGCTCTATTTCGAAGTGGTAACCACCTTGGCTTTGGTGATTGGCTTGTTGGCCATCAACCTTTCCGGCATCGGTTGGGGTGTGAATTTAGCTCCCGATACCATCGACAACGACTTGCTTTCCAAAACGCAAAATCCCCAAACATGGGACGAAATCATCCTCCACACCTTTCCCGAAAACATCGCAAAATCGGTAGCCGATGGGCAGATTTTGCAAATTGTGGTGTTCAGCGTATTGTTTGGAATTGGTTTAGCCATGGTAAAAGACGAAAAGAAAAAGAAACCCATTTTGGATTTTGCCGAAGGCCTGAGCGAAGTGATGTTCAAGTTTACCAATTTGGTGATGTACGTTGCCCCGTTGGCGGTGGGTGGTGCGATTGCGTACACCGTTTCGAAAATGGGATTGGACGTTTTGGCCAATTTGTTCAAGCTGGTTGCCCTTTTGTACGTTACCCTGGCCGTTTTCATTTTTGTGGTTTTACTGCCCATTGCGCTCTTGGTAAAAGTTCCCATTAAGAAATTCATGCAAGCCATCAGCGAGCCGGTTTCCATCGCTTTTGCCACCGCCTCTTCCGAAGCAGCACTTCCCAAAGCACTTGAAAAAATGGAAGCCATGGGCGTTCCTCGGAAAATTGTGAGTTTCGTTTTACCCACCGGGTACAGTTTTAATTTGGATGGAACCACGTTGTATTTGTCGCTTGCAGCGGTTTTTATCGCCCAAGCCAGCGGCATCGATTTAACCATTTCCCAAGAAATCATCATGTGCTTCACCTTGATGCTCACCTCAAAAGGAGTAGCAGGAATTCGAGGTGCATCCTTCCTCATTCTTGTTGCCACCATCGAATCGTTGGGCCTTGATCCCCAAAAAGCATTTGCTCTTTTAGCGGTGGATGCGTTGATGGATATGGGACGAACCAGCGTAAACGTTATAGGCAATTGTTTGGCTACCGTGGTGGTGGCCAAGTGGGAAAAAGAGATGTAATCCATGGCAAAACTCACCTTTTTGGGAACAGGAACCTCTACAGGTATCCCATTGTTGGGTTGCAGGTGCCACACGTGCATCAGCACCGATCCCAAGGACCAACGTTTGCGAACAAGTGCGCTTCTGGAGATCGGCCAACACCTTTACACCATCGATTGCGGTCCCGATTTTCGGCAGCAGTTGCTGCGGGCAGGAGTTTCTAACTTGAGCGGCATCTTGTTTACCCACGGCCATCGCGATCACACGGCAGGGTTGGATGATATTCGAGCCATCAATTTTATTCATCAAAAATCTCTTCCCATTTACCTCACCGAATTGTTGTTGGAACAACTTCAACACGACTTCCGGTACATGTTCGATCCCCACAACAAATATCCGGGTGTAGGAGAGGTTGAACTTCGGCATTTTGATCAAGATCTTTTTTCTTTGGAAGATGGAATGACCGTGCAGCCGATTCCGCTTTGGCATGGACATTTACCGGTGCACGGATTCCGATTGGGGAATTTGGTGTACATCACCGATGCATCTTCCATCCCCGAATCGTCTTGGGAGCTGCTGAAAGGCGTTGAAATTTTAATCATCAATGCCCTTCGCGATTCTCCTCACCATTCCCATTTTACCGTTCAGGAAGCCATAGAAATTAGCGAGAAATTGGGAAATCCACGAACTTACTTCACCCACATTGCCCACCAATTTGGAAGGTACGCCGAACGAAATCCCCAATTCCCCTCCCACATCCAAATGGCCTACGATGGATTGACGATTGAATTCGATCCGTCATGGACTTAACCCAATCGTATTTTTTAGTCCGCCAATTCGCGCGCGAAATTCAGCCGTTCTTGGAAGGCGGAACCTTGTTGGAATGTTTCAGTAACTCCCCTCAACAATTTACCGTTTGGGTAGAATCTTCTGGGAAAATATGCAGTTTGGCTTTCGATTTTACGCCCAATGCGCTTTACTTCCGCTTTTTTGAAGACGAGATTGCCAAAGCAAAAACATGGAATCCGCAGTTTCGGGATGCCCAACAACTTCCCATTTTAGGGGTGATGCCCCACCAATCCGACCGAAGCTTTTCACTGCGAACAAACGGTGGGGCCTTGGTTTTCATGGCTTACGGAGGTGCTTCAAATATCCTTTGGATTCCCACCGAAGGAGACACCGACGCTTTTCGTAAAAACAGATCCAACGACCTGAAAGCTCGATTGAGCGATTGGTCGCTGGATGAAACGGAAATTCCCTCCTCGTTTTGGGAAAGTACGGTTGGAAAAAAATGGACCAAAAACTGGACTTCAGATGATCTTCTTGCAGCTTCAAAACAGAGCACTTGGCATTGGGAGAAGGATGAAAACGGATTCTTAACGCTTCAACCTGCTGGAAAGCCACAACCCCTTTTGGAAACGCTGAGGCAAGGAATCGGGAAAGTACTCGCCATCAACAAAAAACAGCAGGCGTTTCTATCTGCCAAAAAAACGATCGACAGCCAATGGATTCAAGCCAAATCGAGGAAAGAAAAAGTAGAAGCGCGGTGGTTGGAACTGGCCGAATCGGGGAAATACGAACATTGGGGCCACCTATTGATGGCTCATTTGCCGAAAATTGTGGAAGGAAGCAAATCGGCAGAACTGATCGATTATTTGACGCAAAAACCCATTAAAATCCCGTTGAAGACCGATCTTTCTCCCCTCAAAAATGCAGAGCGCTATTTTCGGAAGGCGAAAAATGAGAAGTTAGAAGAATCGTTTGTGGCGGCCGATTTGGAGCGAGTAACGCAACGATTGGCCGAATTAAGTGTGCAAAAAGAAAAGCTGGAGTCTGGCCAATTCAACGATTCCGATTGGAAAACATGGGGTCAAGAAAACCGCAAAAAGGAGCAAAACGAGTCCCTGCCCTTCTTGCGGTTCGAGCATGCCGGCCACGAAATTTGGGTGGGCAAAAATGCAGGAAACAACGATGAATTGCTGCGGGCGGCCAAACCGAACGACCATTGGTTGCACGCTTACGGAAGCGGCGGTAGCCACGTTATCATCAAAAATCCCCAGAAAAAAACGCCCAGTTCAGCGGCCGTTCAATTCGCTGCCGCATTGGCTGCCAAATACTCCAAACAGCGGGGCAGCGAAAGCGTACCCGTGCAATTCACCCAACGCAAGTTTGTGAGAAAACGAAAAGGAAGCGCTCCCGGACTCGTAGCAGTGGATCGTTTCGAAACCATTTTTGTGGATTGGAGAGAGGTTTTGGAATCGCAATGAGTTCAATTCGCACGGTTTTCCCTATTTTTGTTGAATGACTCCCCGCCAACTTTTTTGGAAAAGATTTTTGAGTCACCGTCCCGCGGTGTTCAGCTTGGGGATCATCCTTCTGTTTACCCTCACCGCGTTTTTGGGTTACTTCATCATTGCCGATACTTCCACCACCGTTAACCAGCAATGCCTGCCCCTTACGGCGGCGAAAATGGGACAACCGGTAACCTACCTCTACGAGTCGCCACCCGTTCGTTTCGATTCGTGGATCCAAGGATTTTCTGGTAATCCTCAGCCCGTAATAAGGTATGCCGTGGAAGACGGATCGGTAAAAATCCATGGGGAACAATTGGAAGGAGTACTGTTGGGAAGTGATCGAAAAATTCAAGTCACCTACCAAAATGAAAACCAAATCCAACGAACTCATTTTGTTTTAGGCAGCGATGGATTTGGACGAGATTTGTGGAGCCGCATGGTCATTGGACTTCGGGTTTCTTTATCGGTGGGGTTGGTGGCGGTGTTCATCAGTTTATTGGTGGGCATTGTGTTGGGTTCCATGGCAGGATATTTCGGCGGTTGGATCGACACGCTGATTCTTTGGTTGATTCAAGTATTTTGGTCGATTCCCGGATTATTGCTCGTTATGGCCATTTCCATCGGGTTAGGGAAAGGCATTCAAACGGTATTTTTAGCGGTAGGCCTGGGCATGTGGGTAGAAGTTGCCCGGGTGGTGCGGGCCGAAATTCGCTCGTTGAAAGAAAGAGAATACGTACTTGCAGCCAAATTGATGGGTTTTTCGGCCCCAAGAATCATTTTCGTTCACATCATGCCGGCGCTTTGGGGGCCGCTCATCATCCTATCTTCCGCCAACTTCGCCAACGCCATTTTGGTGGAGAGCGGATTGAGCTTTCTGGGGTTGGGCGTTCAACCGCCCATGCCGTCGTTGGGCAGTTTGATTCGTGAAAATTACCCTTATTTGATGTTGGATGCGGTGCATTTACTCGGTATTCCAGCCACGGTCGTGGTGGTTTTGGTGATGGCCTTCAACTGGTTGGGCAACGGATTGAACGATGCATTTCGGGTAAAACAAACGGCCAACCGATGAAAAAAATCACCGAAGAGCAATTGTTGGAAATGTTGGATGCGCTTCAGCAGATGACGCAGTCGGTAAGCAACAATTTCAGTTCAAAATCCCTCATCGATATCTTTTTTTATCTGCTTCAAACTCACATCGGAGCCGAGAAAATGACCCTCTTTTTATTGGGAGATGTAGTTCCGGTGATCAAAACCAAGGGTTGCAATTTTGCCGAGCAAATTCCGCCCATGGAACTCCTCGAGCGGGAAACCATTGGCACGTTGGATGCGGAAATGTATCAAGGTTTTGACTTGGTGGTTCCAGTTCTCCATAAAACCAAAACGTTGGGTTTGGTACTGATTGGACGGGTGGAGCCCTCTCAATATTTGGGTTCTCCCGAGCTTTCTTTTCTTCAAACGTTGTGCAACATCATCGTTTACGCACACGAGAACAAATCGCTTTTTCGGGATAAGGTGAAACAAGAAAAAGTGAAGCAAGAGTTGAAAATGGCGGCTTCCATTCAAGAAAAACTCATTCCTACCCATTTGCCACAGCTTCCCAAATTTTCGTTTTCGGGATTTTACAAGCCTTATACGGAAGTGGGTGGAGATTATTTTGATGTAGTAAAAATGGCCGATGGCCGTTATTTGGTCATTGTAGCCGATGTTTCGGGAAAAGGGTTGCCGGCCGCTTTGCTCATGAGTAATATTCAAGCGGCAACCCGAACGCTCATTCGTTACGAAACCGATGTGCGGAAGATTGTAGATGCCCTCAATCACTTGGTTTGGGACCATGCCCAAGGCGATCACTTCGTGGTGGCATTCATCGGCGCCTTGGACCTAACCACTCAAAGTTTGGAGTACGTAAATGCCGGGCAGGTGGCTCCCTTTTTCGTGGAGAATGGAAAGATGTCGAGGTTGAAGGCCCAAGTCCATCCGCTTGGGGTGCTCAGCCCCATGAAACCGTATTCCATGCACGAGTTGGTGTTCAAGGAAAAAAGTGCCTTGTTTTTGTTTACCGATGGGCTGAGCGATTCGGTTTCCTTGGAGGTGGATCATTTCGATTTGCGGTTGGCTACGTTTTCGGAAGAGGGCGCTTTAGCCCCAACCTGGGAGTCGAAATTTTTGGACCATTTGGGGTTGGGGCCCCACCGGGATGATTTGAGTTTGCTTACGGTTGCGTTTCAACCGGAGTTGACGTTGGTTTAAGAAATGAGGTGAATGGGGTTTTGAATGGTTGATTTATTCTAGATCTGGATTCCTATTTAACTTTAATTCTCTGAAAAACAACGCCTTTACCATTCGTTAAACTTGAATAGTCCTCACTGAATTCCCATGAAACAGAAACATTATTTTCTGAATAAACCCCTTCTGCGCTACCCTTATCGATTCCTTTCCACTTTCCGGAGAGATCAATAACCTTCGTAAAATCTTCAGAATTGGAATTGCCATTCATTGAATAAAGGGTTGTTCGGAATACTAACCCATCAAATGCAAGCGTGGTGTATAACTGTTCGGGAATGTTTATAGACTCCCAGATATAACCATAAGCAGTTCCAATTTCCTTAACCAATTCACTGTTTCTATCAATTTCTTCAACTCCCGTTTTTACTACATTGCTACCGGTGCACTTTTGAACGAGTTGATCCCATTTTCGATTCAATTCAGGATCTATCGAAAAATTTACCTTTTCGTAATCATCCACTCCCAATTCTTTACTAATGGCATCGCGGCATGCATCTTTATGCTCCAAGGCCCACTCAGAATTTCCGGGCTCTGTAAGGCATTTGCATAAATCAACCGATAGGTCAACCGATTTTTTATTGGAAACTTCATTGCAGCCTATTAGTATTGCAATGGATAAAAAAAATGGCAATACTTTTTTCATGTTTTGTTTTTTTGTGTGAATTATTAGGGCTAACGGTTGGCCGCTTGATGCAGTGGGGGACTTCGGAGCACTTCAATGACAACTATGCACAAACTTTGATAGATGCACGGCACCTGATTTATCCACGTCAACTCCCATTGAGGCAAGCGGATATTATGGAAATGGGCTATTGTTTAATCATTTTGAAAGTTTGATTAACACCATTAATTCTAAGGAAATAGATTCCTGGTGCAAATGTCTCCATTTGAATAATTGATTGCTCAGAAACAAGTCCAGTTTTTATTATTTGGCCTTTAGCATTCATCAAGGCATATCTATTCCCGATGATTTCATTGCCTGCATCCATAATAAAATAAGAAGTAGTTGGGTTTGGGTAAACCCTAACTAAAACATGATTCATTTCAGAAGTTCCTGTTTTTATTGTAGGGGTATAAACTCTGATTTTGTTGCTTCCTGAAACAGCAGCAAGACCATTTGCTGCGATACAAACTCCGGAAGTATTGGTAAAATTCAAAACATCTGACCATAGCATATTTAAAGAAAGGTCGAAAGCATACACACCATTTTGTCCGTTGGTTGCATAGATGATGTTATTTTTAGTTGCAGAAATTCTTGGTGAAAAAAATCCTCCCTGCGTAATGGTAGCAGATGAATCAACGATCCTACCCGTAAGCGGATTTAAACGGATGATTTTTCCATTTGATGGTGCATAAATTGAGCCATCCGAACCTACACACATGGTACTGAAAGAGGAATTTCCATAAATCTCAGTTTGCCACAACAAATTGAGTTGAGTTCCATCATCGGATATTGCAGAAACATTATCCTCGGTAAGCTGAACATAAATCATCCCGTTGTTTCCAACCATTAAAGGTGATTGAGGCATGTTACCACCTGCTTGAAGTTCAGGCACTAGGACTCTGTACTTTTTTAATCCGCTGTTCAGGTTAATGGCCCATACATACGAAACACCTGCACTTTGTTCCAGGGTGTACCCGGTATTATTCTGCTGATTTATCGCCATTTCTCCACTACCCGAGGCCATTGGAACGGTCTGGGTAAACCAAATCACCTGCCCATTCACAGGATTAATTTTGTAGGTTTTTAAATTTCCATAGATATAGAAATTGCCAGTTGAATCAAAAACACCGGATTCGGAAATATAAGCAGCAACATTCACGTTTGAGGTCCAAATTTTAGAACCATTTGTTACATTAAGGGCATAAAGTGAATCATTCTGGCTTTCCGTATACCTCATAACAAAAACCCTACCGTCGCGAAGCCCCACTGGAAGTGACCGTCCTGTAGAATTAGTAATGTCAACACTCCATAACAAATTCCCCGTGGTTAAATCAAAACATTCTACAGGTGCATTGGTTGTGCTTTGAAACCTCATGGTTACCAAGTAGTTTCCCTCAATGTAAATTGGCGCTCCAAATATACCGGCAGAAGAGGTTTCCCATAAGACACTGTCTGTGGTTGGACCCGCCGCATCCACATATCCGTTTTTTTGCCAATTGCCCCCAATATTATTCCACCCGGTCGTTTGTCCATTCATTAAATTTGAAATACTCAAAAGGACAAATAAAATTCCAAGATTAACTTTAATTTGATTCATGTTAATTGTTTTATTTTTAGCCTAGGCATAACTCCCATATTCCAGCCAATTCAACTCTTCAAGAAGGTTGAAAGATTTGAAATAGCGTTAGCAAGATTCGCAGAAGCAATCTAGTCAATTATTCCCATAAAACATCTAAATGAGACCGTATTTTTTGTAAGTTTTTGGTGGTAACCTGGGAATCGAAATTCCTCGATCATTTGGGGTTGGGGCCCCACCGGGATAACTTGAGTTTGCTTACCGTTGCTTTTCAACCGGAGTTGACGTTGGTTGAGGGTTGAAACAAATCGCGAAGCGCTTTTTTTTCATCTTCCCGAATATCGTTCCACGCCCGATTTTGAAGTCCCATTTCCATGGAGTAAACGATGTTCCAGTGAAATCGAACGCCTGTTTTTTTCAACCGCTTCATGATTTCTGGGTAGGAACTAGCGAGTAAATCGGCTTCGGTTTCAAATCCGGCATCGTTGAACCATTTTACCATTTTTGGTCCGAAGTTTTTTATTTCATGGAGTTTTTTCATGGAGGAAGAGGAAATAGGAAAGGGAAAGAAATGTTTAGTCGAAAAGGCTTTTTATTTCAACTTTTAATTTAGGTAAACTGTTTACAACAATGGATCAAATCATATTCTCTGAAATACTATCGCAACTATGATTAATGCGATTTCTGTTTCCAACAATGTTTCTGGAGTTTTCAATTTTAAAATCGGGATTTACTTTAAGAATCCGGTTAACGGCTTCGCCAATGATTTCAATATTTCTTTCAAAAGCCCTTTTGGTTTTCACATCGTTTTGGTATTCCAAAAAATTCAATGGTTTATCAACAAAGAAACTTTCAATTTCATCGATTGATTTGAGAATATCGAAAAGCCAAGCATTTATTTTATGATCCATAAATAAGTTGCTTTTCAAGATCAATCTGTTTCCGTAAAAACGGATTCCGAATTCCTTTTTCTTCAAGCAAATCAACCGGACGCTTAAAAATTGACTCCAATTCTTCTTTTAAATCAAAATAATTATCCGCATATTCCTCCAAATCAACCTTACTAAAATCCACCAACAAATCGATGTCGCTATCCTCATGAAAAGAGTCTTTGAGCAAGGAGCCGAAAACGTATAAATTTTTAACCCTATGCCTTGAGCATAAGACCTTTATCTTATCCATATTTAATTCGACCACATGCACAATGGTAAAGATAAACGATTCGAGAAATGAAAAAGAAAATAAGTTTTAAAACGCAGTGTACCTAGGAATATCCATGGATGACTACAGAAATAATGTTCTTTTTAACGTCAGCCCTCATTTATTTCGACTTTTGTAAAATACGACTGCTTCATTAAGCATTTGAAAAATGAAGTATTTGAGTTTAACATACATCCCTAAAATAGAAACAAACCCCGAAGTAGCCATAAGGGATTGTTAATTTTTAATCAATATAGGTGGAGTAAGGCTCCCAACTAATGATTTTGGGTATCATATAAACATTGTGTGTTATCGTATTATTCCCCCCTAGTATATTGGGAACAATTACTCTGGTTGCACGATTGATACTTCCCGATGATGTTCCAAACGTGCTTAAAAATTTATTGTGTAGTCGACCACTAGGTAGAACTTTTATATACACAACAACCGGTTTGTATTGTTTAAATCCAAAATTGAAAACATACTGATTTGCTTGTACCGACACGGTGTAATTGTTTGGATTGATAACGGTAGCAACTCCAAATGTATCAACTTCATAAAGTACAATTTGAATATCCTGAAATGATGGAAAGTAATTTTGACTATTTGTGTGAATAGTCACTTTCATATATTGATGTAAATTTGTCTGAGTGTACCCCACCAATCCGATTAGCAGAAGTGCTAAAGTTAATAGTTTTCTCATATAGTGTAAATATATAGCAAAATTGGGTTTGATATTTATCGAAGCAGATAAATAATTTGGAAACGATTGAAACGGCTCTACACCTTAACTTTACTTTCGGGGAGGGGCGGACTTGGTCCCGGTTGATTGTTTTCATTTCTGAAGTATGTCTCGTCCTACAATAGGTTTACAAAAAAAAAGGACAAAATGGAGAAGGGCGCTTTTTATCCGGTGCCTTCGAGAGCATCAGACACCGGAAGTGCCCGCTCTCTGAGCAATTTGAAAACACGTGCAAATTTGCCGATTTTCTGCTCTTTCGAATTCTTCCTTTTGAAAATGAACCAAATCCCTTAATTTTCCAGCGCATTTGAACATGGAAGATTACCAAGGAAACACCTATCCGCCTTCTCAGCCACATTGGAATTCAGAACCTCCCGCAAAACCGAAACGAAAAAACGGTTGTGCCTTTTGGTTCTGGATGCTCATTCTGGGAAACCTCCTAGCTTTCCCCATGGGTTGGGCCACCGATTACTTCCTCGGTTGGGAAAACCCGCACAGCCGATTCTTGAAAGGCAAAAAGCCATTTGAAAAATCGGTACCGTCCGATGAAGAAATGGCGTTGGATACCTCCCTCACCGAACATCCCTACGTAACTTCCGAAAGCAGCACCCAATCGGGTGGTAGGAACGACTACGGTTCCTACGTTTCTCCTCACATTACCCGCAACGGTCGCTTTGTAAAAGGCCACTTTCGAAAGCGGGTTTCCACCAGTCCGCACGCCATCAGAAATCGAATGCGCTCCCGTTATTACTACCAGACCCACAAATACCGCTACAAAAAACACTGATATGCATCGCTCCCTACTTTCCTTCATCTTCCTCCTTGCCTTGGCGTGTTCGCCCCAAAAGGACCCATCCAAGAACCCAAAAGAAACGGAAGCCCAAACAACCGACACCCTGCTTGAAACCCCTCCAACCGAGGAAATTGTAGATGAAGAAATGCAAACCGCTTTCATGGTCATCCTCGATTCCAGTTCTGACTTCAACTCCATCCGCGCTTTGGCAGAAAAAACCGCTAACGAATATCAATTGAAGTTCGACACCATCGAAAAACAGTATTATCCCGAAAAAAACCTGTGGGGAGTGGCCGTTTGGTCGGAAGATGAAATCTACCGTGGCGAATATTACCCCCGTCGTTCCGATGACGATACCCACCCGCTATCTTTAGAATATCAGCAGTGGTACGATGAGAAAAGTCAGGAGAAAAACCTCATCCTCATGGCCGGTATTTTCTCTTTATCCCTCGAAGCCGAAGAGTACATCAACAAGTTTAGAGAAAAATTTCCCAAGGCTTACATCCTCCAAAAAGAAATTTACATGGGGTGCATGCACTAAGGTTGAAACGGATCCTTTGGGAATGGTTCACGTGGTTTTTCTACACATCCCATCAATACAGGTAACCAATACACAAGAGCAGATTTTTATGCAGGATGTTTATTTAATTCCCAAAACCTCCATATCGATGATGATGGGCAAACATTAATTCTCAAATTTGACCTCGATACAAGTCATAAACAGGGAATATTAATTCGTAATCATTCCAATTCAAATTACCCTCAATGATTTTAAATTCTTGGAACTTCCTCTTATCTAAGTATTTTTGAATGGATGGATGACCCGCCTTTTCAAGAAATGATTTGAAATCAACTACCCGATGAAAGCCATCTTTAAAAACAACTTGAATAAAATATTCACCTAAATATTCCGCTGATTTGACCTCTATCAAATCTGAAATTTCTACTTGGTTTTCCTCAATTATTTTCATTTGATCCGTTTCGTGATTTTTTCAAACTCAATATTTAGAAAATCTTATTTAGACGGATACACAGCAAAGCCGAAAATCGAATAAGCAAAAATCAACTTTTCATGAAAATTACTTTACACCAAAAACTTCCATATCGATGATGAGGGGCATGTTGGAAGGAATCTCTGGCATTTCAGATTTTATGTAGGTTTGTTCTCCCGAAACTCGAACTCGGAACTTCCCGCCCTTCCCGCATTGGTTTAACACCTGTTCCACTCCGGGCGGGAATTGTCCAACCCCAACTTGCCAAACCGCAGGCCGCCCATCCGTATAACTCGTGCGCAAAAGAACGCTGTCTTTCGCCCGGTAAATGGCAAAGTGCGATAAAACCGTATTCCCCAGCCGGGCGTATGGCGACATTCCCTCCGTTACTTTCCAAACCTCTAATCCCTTTTTCAAATCCTCTTTTTTCGCCCTTGAAAAATCCCATTTGGGCGGCGATTGCTGTCGGTAAACCTCCCGTAACCAAACGTGGTACAACAAATCGGAATTGGGTGGAATCGCGCCAATGCCCATGCTACCAAATCCTTGCGAAGCCGGCACTTCAATCCAAACCTCGTCGCCAGGAACCAATACTTCCAGAGCAGCTTCCACTCCCTGACAAACAGTACCTTCCCCCACCGGATAAATCATTTCCTTTTTTTGCTGAATGCTGGAGCGGAAAATGGACGAATCCTTTTTCAGCATTCCCTCCAAATCCATCTGAACAAATTCTCCAGGAATTGAAGGATTTCCCTTCCCTTTCTGAACGTAATGAATCACCACTCCGTTTTTCAACGTTCGCGTATCATCGGTTTGTGACCGATTTTCTTGCGGCTTTCCATCGCACCCCCAAAGCGCAACAGCGCATAGAATTCCAAAGAAAATCCGCATCATTTCAAATCCAAAACGTTAAACTCGTACACCACCGAAGTAAAAGGAGGAACCCCGTAAAACGGCTCACCTTTCGGCCCGAACATCAAATAACTGGGGAAATAAACCTGCACCTGATCGCCCTTGTGCAAAAGAGGAAACAACCGATTCCAGCCGGGCGGGTAGTTCTTGTTCCCTACCTCCAACTCAATCGGGCCGTACTCTATGGATGGATTGAATATCGCTCCATCTTTGGCCTTCACCGCATCGGTCGACGAAAACAACGTTCCATCCAACATAAAACCATTTTGGTGAACCTTCATTTTACTGCCCAATTTGGCCAAAGGACCGTTCCCTTTTTTCAAATAAACCACATAAAATCCCTGAGGATTCATGGCAACGTCTGGATGACGCACTTTCATGGTATCGGCCAACAATTGATCTTCGTTGTAAACGCGGTGAATCACCACATCATTGCGAATGTACGTTTTGGGTTTAAACAGTTTTGAAAGATCAGCTTTTCGGTATTTTTCAGAACTCAACAGCGAATCTACAGGAACTAAAATGGTAGCGCTATCGCCCTCTTTCAATCCCAATAACGCCTGAAACAAATCTCCATGAAATTCTGGATTGGTCATTTGAATGGTCAATTCTTCGTTCGCATTTCGCATGACCGAATCTTGGTAACTCTGTTTCCATACCAACTGAATCAAATCGCCCACTTGGGGAGATTTGCCGTTTCCACGTTTATCGATCTTTATTTTAAATCCACTTTCATCGGTTCGAAAGCCATCGTCTTTCGTGGTTTTTTCTTGATTGGAAGATCCACAACTCATGAGCCAAAGGGCTCCCATGAAAACAAAAAAATTAAGCCTTTTCATCATTCAAAATTTGAGGATAAAATTGTTCCAAAGCCTCCAAAAATCGTTTTTCAGTCACTTCCAAAGAATCAGAACTTTGTCCACCTGCTGCGTTCAAATGCCCGCCACCCTGAAAGTTATTGCTGGAAAACTCGTTGGCGGGAATTTTTCCCTTGCTGCGAAAACTCAACTTCACCATAACAGTTCGATCCACAATTAGCGCAGCAAATTTCACTCCTTCAATGCTCAAGGCGTAATTCACCAAACCCTCGGTATCACCCGTTTGAACTTCGTAGTCCAGCAATTCTTGAGCAGTAATGGTAATGTATGCCGTTTTCTTTTCAGGAAGGTACTTTAACTTATTGGATAAAATGTAGCCCATGAACTGCAATCGGCGGAAACTCCAACTGTCGTTAATGGCTTCGTGAATCTTCACATGATCTACCCCTGATTCCTTCAAAAATGCAATGGTTCGATGAATTTCAGCGGAAGTAGATGCAAATCGAAACGAGCCGGTATCGGTCATGATTCCAGTGTACAAACAGGTGCCAATTTCGGAATCCATCAAGTGCAAATCGCCCATCTCCACCATCATTCGAAAAACCAACTCGGCCGTAGCCGCCGCTTTCGTGTCGTGCAACTGAAATTGCGCAAAATTTTCCGGCTCCAAATGGTGGTCAATCATGATTTTTGGTTGCTGCGCGGCACGAACAGCATCTCCCAATTCATTGATTCTTGAAAGTCGATTAAAATCCAAACAGAAAATGTAATCGCAATTCTTCAAAATTTCCAAAGCCGTATCCGGATTGGTTTCGTATTGAACAACCGATTTTTCTTCGGGCAGAAAATAGAGAAAGGATCCGTAATCGTTGGGGGTAACCACCAACGGCTGATGCCCCAATTTTTTGAGGTAATGGTAAAGTCCCAAAGAAGAACCCATGGCATCCCCATCGGGTTTGTGGTGGGTGGTGATGAAAAAATTTTTCGAAGGCCCGTGCAGAACGGGTTTTAAATCCAAGATGTTATTCACGGGGCAAAGATAACTTCGAACGATGTTCACCCGTACGTAAACCTTTCCAATTGACAACCGGAAGTTCGGTCCATTTTTTCAGTGCGTACCGTTCTCCATCGGTTAATTCCTCGAAATTCTCCAATAATTCTTGTGCTATGAGGTATTGTGGAAGCATTTTTCCATCGTCAATTTTGATGCACGCGCCCCAATTCTTTTGGCGGAAGCCCAAGCAAAAAATGCCCTCGGCCCCAACTTTTCCAACCACCCGATCGCCCAAGTTATGCATCATTTCCGTATCGTAGCGATCGGTTCCAGCCACCATTTCCGGGTGGGCCGAAACGGCCTCCAAAAGCCAGCTGCAAGCTTTCCCGCTCGCATGTTCGAACCGACTTTGTTGCACCAATTGGGCGTAACCTACGGCTTGTTCGTAAACGCTCAAACCCCAAATCGGAGCCGAACATCCATCGATTGCCACCGGTGGTTCCTCGGTAATTTTACACATCTGCATCACCTTTTTCAGGATGGCTTGTTGGAGCGGATGTTGGGGATCCAAATAATTTTCAAGTGGATATCCCAAAAAAACACAAGCGGCCAAAAATCCGGCATGTTTGCCGGAACAATTGTTGATCAGTTGGTTGACTGTTCGATTCTGTCGAAAAAATCGCTCGGCCTCGGCGGGCCAAAACGGTGGATGAGCACCGCATTGAAGGTGGTGTACTTCAAGTCCAATTTTACTCAAAATGCGTTGAGCCGTTTCCAAATGATGCGGTTCTCCGTTATGGGAACCGGCCATCAAGGCAATCTCTTCCAATGAAAATTGGAAATGTTCGGCCGCACCGCTTTCCAAAAGCACCAAGTGCTGCAAGAATTTCAAGGCCGATCGGGGATACGTTTTTTGATGGATGTCTCCCAACGAAAATACGATATTTCCATCGGCATCAGCCACGCAAACGGAACCTCGGTGAAGGGTTTCAACCAAATTTCCCCTCCACTGCTCCACCAAAACGGGATTCATCAATCGCCAATCGTATCGCAGTGGTACAATCGTTTTTCCTTCACTACTGGTTTTGAAGTAGGTTTTCCCCCTTTTTTCGCTTCCAGCATCTTCAGAATCAATCGCTGGCGTTCGGCCTGCATTCTCGTTTGATTCTTGGCATCTTCTTCCCGATTGAAGGCCATTTTTCCATCTACCAACGTCATCTCCACTTTCGCATCGATGCTCAATGGATGATGGCTCCAAAGAACCAAATCGGCATCTTTGCCTACTTCAATGCTTCCCACCTTCCCGTCGATATGAAGGGCTTTAGCCGGATTGATGGTAACGGTGGCCAGGGCCTGAACGGGTGATAACCCGCCGTATTTGATGGTCTTTGCTGCTTCTTGGTTCAAGCGGCGGGCCATTTCGGCATCGTCGGAATTGATGCACGTTACCACACCTGCTTGGGTTAACAAGGCAGCATTATGGGGAATGGCATCAACCACTTCGTACTTGTACGCCCACCAATCGGAAAACGTAGAAGCGTAGGCGCCGTGGGCTTTCAATTCCTTAGCAACTTTATAGCCTTCCAACACGTGGGTGAAGGTATTTACCTTAAACCCGATCGAATCAGCCACGTGCATCAGCATATTGATTTCGCTTTGAACGTAGGAGTGGCAGGTGATGAATTCTTTGTTATTGAGGATTCGAACCAAGGTTTCGAGGGTGTAATCGGGGCGAGGCTCCAGTTCCTTCTTGCTTCCGTTGGCCATCCACTTTTTGCGGGCAGCTTCGTATTCTTTGGCGCGAGAAAAAGCATCGAAATAAACTTGTTCTACGCCCATTCTGCTTTGAGGATAGCGGGTTTTAGGACTCATTCCCCAGTTGCTTTGCTTCACATTTTCTCCCAAAGCAAATTTGATGAAGGGATCTGCACCTTGAAAACGCAATTCAAAGGGAGATGTAGCGCCCCAACGCAGCTTGATCAATGCGGTTTGACCACCAATGGGGTTGGCCGAACCGTGCAACAAGTGCGAGGTGGTAACTCCGCCTGATAACTGACGGTAAATGTTGATGTCGGAACAATCCAAAGCATCGTCGATATCGCATTCCGACGTTACGTTTCTCGTTCCTTCGTTAACGCCACGGGTAATGGCAATGTGGCTGTGTTCGTCGATCAACCCGGGCGTGAGGTGTTTTCCAGTTCCGTCAATCACGTTGGCAACGTCTTCAACGTCGCCCAAACGACCAACCCGAACAATTTTTCCTTGGCGAATGAGCACATCGCCCACAAAAACCGAATCTTTCCCCATGGTCCAAATGGTCACGTTGTTGATTCGGGTAGTGAGTTGCGGCTGCTCCGACCATGGCTTCGTAGCACCTAATCCCATTTGCGGGAAAAATGAAGGCGAGGCATCTTTGAACGAAACCAACGATTTTCGAGTTTTGGTGGAGGTATCGGGGGTTGTTGCTTCTTTCCATACCAAGGAAAACGGAATTTCAGAACCATCCTCGGCAGTGGCTTTCCCTTCCAAACCGTTGTTCTTCAACCAGCCGTACAAACGATACGATTTTTTCTGAAGCGTTACGCTTCCGTTCACGTTCCCTTGAAAATGTTGCCAAGAAAAATCCGATGAAGTGGAATCCATCCAAATTTTCCCCGATAACGCTGTGCCTGAATTAATTTCGGCCTTGTAGGTTTTACTTCCCCAATTCAGGGTGTATTTTCCTTTTGGAAGTAGGGAATCGATGGTGGTTAAAGCGAACGATTTTCCATTAACCCACAGTTCTTGAATTTTTGAATTCTCTAAGAAAAGGGAATCGGTAACAATCATAAAACTAGCTACTTTTCCCTTTTCCAACGTTCCAATGCTGGATTGCAAACCCAACATGGATGCAGGAACGGTGGTCCAAGCCGCCAAGGCCGACTCGTAGGGCAGCCCATATTGTAGGGCCAATCGAACAGCGGCAAAAACATCTTCCCCTGGTTTCAATCCTGAGGTGGTGAACGCGAAAGGAATTTGATTTTTAGCGAAGGCTGCCGGATTGGACGGAGCCAATTCCCAATGTTTCATTTCGGCAAGCGTAACATTCTGGGCATCCAATGGATGTTCAACATCTTTCGCATCGGGGAAAATTAGCGGAAGGATGTACTGATTACCGGGATAATTCTTCAAACTACCGATGAATTGGTATTCGTTCCCTTGGGCTTTGATGATGGCTGAACGTTTCCATTCTTTGGCCAATTCAGCCAAACGCAAAGCATCGTATTCTCCACGTGTTTCAAAAAAGTCGGGCAAATTCTCAGTAGAAATCCAAGCTTCTAAAGCTAAATCGCGAAATGCAGGTTTGGTATTTTGGTACCACAATGCATCGGCACGGGTTTGGCGCAACAGGGCGAATTGACCCATGAGCGATTCAGGATAATCTTCTTTGGAAGACCCTTTGTTGAGGGAGAAATGTCGACCAACGGAAGGATGAAAAAGCAGTTGGGTTTCTTCCCCGGTGCTGGTGAAAACGGCGGCGGAAGTTCCGCGAGCAATTCCATCTTCCACAAATGTAGCAGTTAAACCGATTCCCATTTTTCGATAGCGTTCTGCCTTTTCCGGTTGAAATCGGAAAAGTTCTGCGGCCGTTTGATCGGTACGAATGGCATCGTTAACGGCGAAAGCGCCGGGGCGCTCAGGGGCATGCTGTTGTCCGCGGCCGCGGGAAGCGCCTCCGGGAGGAACTTCAACGCCATAGGTGCTCCACGCATCGATCAAAGCAGGATAAACCATCGCACCGGCAACATCTTTAATAACAGCACCGGCGGGAAGTTTGATTTCTTTCCCCATTTCTACAATTTTCCCATCGCGAATCAACAAAGTTGCATCTTTAATTTGCACTTTTGGCGAAACCTGAAGGGTAGCATGGGTGATGGCGAACCAGGTAGAACGATCGTCGCGGGGACCATTGTTCCAACGATTGGGTTGCGCATTTGAAACAAAAATTCCGATTGAAAACAGCGTAGAGAACCAAATTTTCTTCATGGCTGAAAAATAGCAAAGAAATCTGAAATTGTAGTCGACGTTCAAACTTCAAAGCAAAAAAAAGCCGCCTCCAAGGGAGACGGCTCAAAACCTAAAGCGGTAGGTTTTTTTTCATGGTTAGTTAGGACCTAATTCAAGGTTATCGGAATTTGTCTACCGCATCAACTTTTGCTTTTTGAACATTGAAGCCCCAACTCACTCCAAATTGGGTGCTTGATTTGGAAGGACGAACCCAAGCGTTTACCGGCATGTTCATTCTTCCCTTTTTGAAGGTTTTCCCTACCCCGATGATAAAACTGGGATTGAGGCGAGTTGTTCCTCGGGAATCCAAACGATCTTCTAACTGGTAAGGAGCTGGAGCTGCGTACGAGAATTTCCACGACCCGGCAGAATCGAAATAACCTTCGGCCACTTTACTAAAGGAGAAAGAAGGTCCAAAAGCGATTTCTAAACCACTTTTCTGACTTCTAAATCCGTTTAACAAGGAGAAAGATGGGATAAATTGACCCTGATCGGCACCGGTAATCATGGGAATAAACTCCAACAATCCTTGAAAATTTCCTTCGTTCAGGTATTGTTTTTCGAACTGGTAGCCGAATTGGAACATCACTGGAATTCCTTCTAAACCTCCATCAACCTTCGGCCGTTGAATGTACTCAGCTGCCCTTCCAGTAAATCCGGTGAACCCAAATCGAGGTCCGGAGGTTTTTAGGATGATGGATTCTGGGTTGTTGCTTCCCCCAGGCAAGTAGGTGGGATCGATTAAACTTTTCATTTCAACAGGATCTAAGGTTTTGCCGTACATGTTATTGAAAGAAACCCGAAAGATGCGGTTCATTTCGGATGGCAAGTACAAAAATTCCTCAACATACGTTCGAGTAATTTTGTCTTCATTAACGGAAATCTCACGGAGATTCACTGAAATTTTATTGCCCAACCGCTCAACGGTACCCGTTAACATCATTTGTGCTCCTAAAATTTTCCCTTGGGCTACCAAACACGTTTTGCTGTAACAAGGATCTTTGGAGGTACTCTTTAGGCGAAGGATCTCTTCGATATCGTACCGATCCATCATTTCATAGGATACAATTTTGGATGCCTCCGTACGAGCAATTTGAGCGATCATGCTGGAGTCTAACGCTCCCATTCCTCTTAAATCGATGGAAACCAGGGCAGCGCGTTGGGCCATTGCCATTTGGGAGGTTCCGAATAAGACCATTCCCCAAAAGGCCATTTTCTTTGTTAATGATTGAATTGTTTTCATGATTGAAAAATTTATATTGCAAAGGTGGCTTGGTAAAGGGCAGTAAAAAAACGGACTTTCCAAGGCACCAATTCAATCCTTCGGAAAAAAAGAAAAAACAGTGGCAATCGCCCTTGTTATCAGTAAATAATACTTGGAACGGGCAAGACCTCGGCTCTGATTTTGCGAATACCGCCAGAAATAAAAATTCAATTTGCAAAAAATGCAAAAAATAAGTTAGATTTGGTCATGGATGTTCGATTTGCTAAACAATTTCAGTTTGTAGAAAAACTCAAATTAGCTACACCAACCAATCAGAAATTGGTGGATGTTTTATCTGATTTATTGGAAGTTAGCAACGACAGTGCTTACCGACGCCTTCGTTGTGAAACCGCTATTTCCATGGATGAGTACGTGAAAATTTGCGAACACTTCCGCATTCCCCTCGACATATCGGGACCAGAAACCACCTCTCAGGCTGTTTTTCACTTCACTTTGCTCTCTGAAGAAGAGAACAATACCGAGGAATACCTCAAGAATGTATTGGGCGCACTTCAAGCGATTCATCAAAGCAAAGGGAAAATTTTTTACGCTACAGAAGACATCCCCCTCTTCTATTATTTCATGTTCCCTGAGTTAACCGAATTCAAACTCTTCTTTTGGAAAAAATCCATTTTGGATGATGCCCGTTTTCAGGAAAAGAACTTCATGCCCGGTTTGGTGAAAAAAGAATTGGTGGATACCTGCCGAAAGATCTTTGAGATTTATTGCGAAATCAATTGCATCGAAGTTTACCCGGAAGACACCTTCACGTCTACCTTAAGGCAAATTGAATACTATTGGGAAAGCGATATGTTGGAATCGAAATTTGGCATTCAACTGTGCGATCAATTGTTAGAAACCGTGCAATTCCTTAAAACGTGTGCCGGAAAAAACTCCAAATCGACCGAACAACCGCACAATTTAGAGATGTATTTGAGCGATTTGATGATCAATACCAATACCATTTTGGTAGACATGCATACCAATCAAATGGTTTTTAAAAGCGTGAATACCTTTAATTCCATCAGCACCACCCATCGAAAATTCTACGAAGAAACAAAACGATGGATGGATGGTTTAATTCGCAAGTCAACCATGATCAGTGGGGTCTCTGAGCGGCATCGAAACAAATTGTTCAAACGAGCCACCGATCAAATTATGGCATTAAAAGAAAAAATGAACAAAGGATGATGGAAAGCAAGGAATATTGGATTGAAAAACTGGATTTACTTCCGCATCCAGAAGGCGGGTATTACAGGGAAGTGTATCGATCGGAGGGTAGAATACCCGCCGAAGATTTGGGTCTAACCACCGGAGGAGTTCGTTCTTATGCTACTTCCATTTACTTTCTTCTTGAATGCGGAAATCCTTCCAAATTTCACCGCATCGCTTTCGATGAATTATGGTTTTTCCATGCGGGATCTCCCATCACCGTTCATTCCCTTCACCCCGAAAAAGGACATCAAACCCTGGTTTTAGGCGGTGAACATGCCTATCAAGGTTGGGTAGAAGCCCACACCATCTTCGGCTCGGAAGTGCAAGAACCCAATGGGTGGGCACTGGTAAGCTGCGTGGTTGCGCCGGGCTTCGATTTCAAAGATTTCGAAATCCTGGGACAGGCCGATTTACTCGAAGCCTTCCCCGAACATTCCTCCATCATAAAAAAATTAAATCCATAACCATGGCTACTTCTACCATTCAATATCCTGGAAACCTAAGAACCATCATGACTCACCTTCAAAGTGGAAACGAGGTGATTACCGATGCTCCAACCGACAACCACGGCAAGGGGGAAGCCTTCTCACCTACCGATTTGGTTGCCACCGGGTTGGGCTCTTGCATGCTTACCGTTATGGGGATCAAAGCCGATTCTTTAGGGATTTCCATGGAAGGAGCAGAACTCAGCATCACCAAACACATGGGAACCGCTCCGCGAAGAATTGTGCAAATTGATGTGGAAGTTGTTTTACCGGCTTCCATCAATGTTGAACATCGTTCCATTTTGGAAATTACTGGAAAATCCTGCCCTGTTGCTAAAAGTTTGCACCCCGATTTGATTCAAAACATCACCTTTCAATATCGATAAAATGAAACTCAAGGAATATCAAAAAATTGTATTGGGCATTCTTACCATTTTTGGCAGTTTAGGATTGCTCTCTTACCTCTACTTACTAACGGATAGTATTCTCTTGGTTTGTGCCGGGGTTGCCGTTTTAGGAGTTTTGTTTTACAACATCGTAAAAGGCGATGGAAGTCACCGAAGAGCCGGAAAATAAATGTATCTTTGTGCAAATTTGTAAAAAGTCATGGCACTTGAAATGAAAATTCCCGCCTTGGGAGAATCGATTTCCGAGGTACGCATCGCTACTTGGTTGAAGAAAGATGGTGAATTTGTAAACATGGACGACGCTTTGTGCGAAGTGGAAACCGACAAGGCGACCATGGAGCTTAATGCCGAAAAATCGGGCATTTTGCACATCGTTGCTGAAGAAGGCGCCGACCTTAAAATTGGCGATTTATTTTGTAAAATTGAAGAAGGCGCTGCCCCCGCAGCTTCGGCTGCCCCTGCAGCAGTAGCTGAAAAAGCCCCAGAAGCCGTTGTTGCAGCCCCTGCTGCAGCTGCCGACGGTTATGCCAAAGGAACACCTTCGCCTGCAGCATCGAAAATCCTTGCTGAAAAAGGAATGGATGCCGCCGCCGTTTCCGGATCCGGACGCGATGGCCGCATCACCAAAGAAGATGCGATGAAAGCCCAACCGGCCCCCGCAGCAGCAGCTCCAAAAGCAGAAGCGGCTAAAGCCCCAGTTGGCGAACGCACAACGCGTGACGAAAAAATGAGCAAATTGCGTCAAACCATCGCAAAACGATTGGTTGCAGTGAAAAACGAAACGGCCATGCTCACCACCTTTAACGAGGTAGACATGAAACCGTTGATGGATTTGCGCGCTAAATACAAAGATGCGTTCAAGGAAAAGCACCAAATTGGACTTGGATTCATGAGCTTTTTCACCAAAGCCGTTTGCATGGCTTTGCAAGATTTTCCAGCTGTGAATGCTCAAATCAATGGCGATGAGGTTCGTTACCACAGCTATTGTGATGTAAGCATTGCGGTGAGTACAGAAAAAGGATTGATGGTTCCCGTCATCCGCAATGCCGAATTGCTTTCGTTGGATGGAATTGAAAAAGAAATCAAACGTTTGGCGCTTCGCGCCCGAGATGGAAAGTTGAGCATCGACGAAATGAGCGGTGGAACTTTTTCCATCACCAACGGTGGTGTATTTGGATCAATGCTTTCTACGCCCATCATCAATCCGCCTCAAAGTGCTATTCTTGGTATGCACAACATCGTTGACCGCCCCGTTGCAATCAACGGAAGTGTAGAAATTCGTCCGATCATGTACGTGGCATTAAGCTACGATCACCGAATCATCGACGGAAAAGAAAGCGTGAGCTTCTTGGTTCGCGTTAAAGAACTCTTGGAAGATCCAGCACGCATGCTGCTGATGGTATAAGGTTTAAAAAAGGCAACCCGAGGGTTGCCTTTTTATTTAGATACCTTTTTCATAGTCCGTCTAAATGGATC
>CANHCV010000004.1 GCA_947459245.1 Bacteroidota bacterium | reverse complement strand
ATTTCGATCATTTGATCCAAATCAACGTGCTCCAATCCCAAACGGTTGGCCCATTTTCTTGCAAGCGTAGATTTTCCAGAGCCGGATGGGCCTACCAAAAAAACGAATCCGCTGTGCTCAATTTCTTCTACTTTAGATATTCGTCGAGGAGTCATGTGTTTTCTTATTCAAAAAAGTGCATTCCAAAAAGTTTTTAAATCTGAATAACTGTTTTTTTGAAACAATCGATAAATAAACCAAAATGAATTCCAGCAGTAGAGCAAAGGTACCTCCTACTCCTAGATAAATGAGCCTACGTCAATTGAACTCCCAACCAATGACCAACTGCATAGGTAACTGCAGCAGCAGCCAATCCAAAAATAACCTGCCTAAAGCCTGAGAACCAAACACTTTTACCTGTAAACAACGTTAATGCAGCGCCAATCAAAAAAAGCCCAAGTGCTGAAAAAATACCTCCTTGAACGATAGCTGGAAATCCTTCTGTCCAAAAATAGGGCAATACAGGAAAAATAGCGCCAATTGAAAACAACACAAATGAAGAAATGGCCGCAACCCAGGCAGAGTCCTTCATTTCTTCAGGATCGATGTTCAACTCTTCTCGAATCAAGACCTCTTTCAGTTTTTCTGGATCTTGTGCGATTTCCGCAACCATTTTTTGCGCAATTTCTGGTGAGAATCCTTTGGCTTTAAATAGCAATTCCAATTCGCGAAGCTCCTCTTCCGGATGAGCTTCCAATTCTTCTGCTTCGAGATCCATTTGGCGTTCGTACATTTCTTGAGCACCCTTCACCGAAATCCACTCTCCCATGGCCATGGAAATGGAACCAGCCAACAACCCAGCCATGCCTACCACCAAAACATCGCCCGATCCTTGCGTTGCCCCTGCAACACCCATTACCAAGCTTAAATTGGAAACTAAACCATCGTTTGCCCCTAAAATGGCAGCACGAATGGCATTTCCGCCCACGGTACGATGACGTTTTTCTACCGAAGATACACTTCCACCACTCATCGATTGAATCGACTGAAGAATAACGGTATGAATATTTTCCCTGCCATCCAATTGAATTCCAGCCGCTTTCTTGCTCTGTCCTGCTGCATAACCGATCGATTTTTCGGTTTTGAGCAATTGGGAAATAA
Source organism: Bacteroidota bacterium (assembly GCA_947459245.1). Lineage (GTDB taxonomy): Bacteria > Bacteroidota > Bacteroidia > UBA7662 > CANHCV01 > CANHCV01. The sequence continues at coordinate 83,503 of CANHCV010000004.1, read as the reverse complement.
CCACATCATATCCCATCTTCATTCCAATCCAATTCCAAACTCTTGCCCGTAATGATGGTTCAGGAGATTGGGTAATCCCCCAATGGTCCATCATTTTCTGGGCATGAAATTGTTCAAATTGAGCCATTTGCTGATAATACTCTGCCAACTCCGGATTTTCTTGGGCCTTAGCAACGCATTGGTACAAATAGGATGAATCGATTTCGACCTGCAATGCGGCCATGGTGTTTTTATTCATGGAATAAAGATAAAAAAAGCCCCGATGAATCGGGGCTTGTGAACATTAATTTTCTCGGGTACGAGGTCCGCGATCTCCACGATCACGGCGATCACCACCACGGTCGCCACGATCGCGACGATCCCCTTCGGGACGAGGCGGACGTGGAGTAGCGGGGCGCTCAACATAACCCTCAGGCTTGTCTTGGAATACTTTCGCACTAAGACGGAATTTTCCGGTTTTCGGATCAATTTCCAACAAACGAACTTTGATGATTTGGCCTTCTTCGAGCACATCAGCCACATTGTCGATGCGATCCCAGCTCAATTCAGAAACGTGAAGCAAGCCGTCACGTCCTGGCATGAATTCAACGAAAGCACCATAAGCTTGGATGGAACGAACTTTTCCTTCGTAATCGGCTCCGATTTCTGGACGTCCGGTAATTCCTTTGATGCGAGCAATGGCTTTCTCCATTCCTTCCTGATCGATGGAATAAATTTGAACCAAACCGAATTTACCTTCATCTTCAATGCTGATGGTGGTATTGGTTTCACGCTGAAGCTCTTGAATGTGCTTACCACCGGGTCCAATGATGGGCCCAATGAATTCTGCATCTACTTTCAAGGCTACAATGCGTGGTGTATGAGATTTGTAATCTTCATTAGGAGCCTGAAGCGTTTCATTCATTTTTCCTAAGATGTGCAAACGACCTTCTTTTGCTTGCAAAAGTGCTGTATTCAATAGGTCGTAGGGAAGTCCATCAATTTTGATGTCCATTTGAACCGCAGTAATTCCGTTGGAAGTACCGGTTACTTTGAAATCCATATCGCCCAAGTGATCTTCATCACCCAAGATGTCAGAAAGAATCGCTGCGCGATCACCTTCTTTGATCAATCCCATGGCAATACCTGAAACAGGAGCTTTAATTTGAACCCCGGCATCCATCAGCGCCAATGTTCCAGCACAAACGGTAGCCATGGAAGAAGATCCGTTTGATTCCAAAATATCGGAAACAATACGAATGGTGTAAGGACACTCTTCTTGGTTTGGAAGCACCTTGCGCAATGCGCGGGCAGCTAGGTTACCGTGACCAATTTCGCGACGGCTTTGCCCGCGATTTGGCTTTACTTCACCGGTAGAAAATCCTGGGAAATTGTAGTGCAACATGAAGCGCTCATGATAATCGAACATGGCTCCATCCAACAACTTTTCGTCCTTTTTCGCGCCCAAGGTAACCGTAGTTAGGGATTGTGTTTCTCCGCGGGTAAACACAGCTGAACCGTGAGCTCCTGGGAGGTAATCCACTTCCGACCAAATCGGGCGAACGGTGGTGGTATTGCGACCATCCAAACGAATGCGTTCCGACAAAATCATTTCACGCATGGCTTTGTACTCCACATCGTGGAAATACTTCTTCACCAAAAACATGTTCAATCCAGCTCGCTCCTCATCGGAATACGTAGAAAGGAACTCTTCCAACACGGCTTTGAAATCTACACCACGTTCTTTTTTGCCTTTACCGCTTTTTGCAACAGCATATACTTTATCGTAACAAGCTGCTTCAATTTTTTCGCGCAAATCTTCGTCGTTGTTCTCGTGGCAATACTCACGCTTTTGCGTTTTACCCGCCATTTGCGTAAATTCCATCAAGGCTGCGCAATGCACTTTAATGGCATCGTGAGCTACTTGAATGGCTTTCAACAAATCTGCTTCTTGTACTTCAGATCCTTCACCTTCTACCATCACAATGTTGTCCATGGTTGCGGCAACGATGATATCCAAATCAGCCGTTTCAATTTGAGAAGTGGTTGGATTCACCAAGTATTCTCCATTTACGCGAGCTACACGAACTTCAGAGATAGGACCATTGAATGGGATATCGGATGCTGCGAGAGCTGCATTGGCGGCCAAACATGCTAGCGCATCGGGTTGCATTTCTGGATCGGCAGAGATCAAGAAAACTTGAACTTGCGTATCGGCGTGAAAATCTTCGGGAAAAAGTGGACGTAGAGCACGGTCAACCAAACGACAAATGAGAATTTCATAGTCGGAAGGGCGCATTTCGCGGCGGTGGAATGATCCTGGAATTTTACCGTTGGAAGCGAATTTCTCTTGGTAATCAACGGTGAGTGGCATGAAATCCACGTTTTCACCGGCATCAGCTTTTGCACAAACAGTGGCTAAAAGCATGGTATTTCCCACCCTTAATACGGCGGATCCATCGGCTTGACGGGCAAGTTTGCCGGTTTCGATGGTGGCCATTTGACCGTTTCCTAGGTCAAACGATTTGGTAATAATGTTCATATTCAAGAACGACGCATCGGGAATTGTAAGAAGAGTTGGGTACAACTCCTTTTGCTTTTATGTTATTTCCTCTTCTCGACCGCTTACCTCAGCCGGATTGCTGGGTAAAGGACCGCCTAAAAAAGGCGATTGTTTCACAATCGCCTTTAAAAATTACTTACGTAAACCTAATTTGCTTACGATCGCACGATAGCGAGTAATATCTTTTTTGATCAGGTAGTTCAACAAACTACGACGTTTACCTACCATTTTCACCAACGAAAGTTGAGTGCTGTAATCCTTTTTGTGGATTTTCAAGTGGGCAGTAAGATCGCTGATGTGCTTGGTGAACAATGCGATTTGTGCTTCAGATGACCCGGTGTTCTTTTCAGAACCTCCGTGTTCGGCAATAATTGATTTCTTGTCTTGAGCGCTAGTAGCCATTCTTATCTAATTTCGAGGGGCAAAGTTAAAAATTAAATTCTAATATTCCAAACCTTTTTTACATCAACATGCGCAAAAGGTGAGCAATTTTTGTTTTTAGTTCTTTTCGATGAACAATAAAATCGAGAAATCCGGTTTCTTGAACCATTTCAGCGGTTTGAAATCCTTTCGGCAAATCGCGTTTGATGGTTTCTTTAATTACACGAGGTCCAGCAAATCCAATCATGGCTCCAGGCTCCGAAATATTGAAATCTCCCAACATGGCGTAAGATGCCGTAACGCCACCGGTGGTAGGATCGGTCATCAAAGAGATGTAGGGCAACTTTTCTCGACCCAATTGAGCCAATTTCGCAGATGATTTGGCCATTTGCATCAATGAAAATGCAGCTTCCATCATGCGCGCACCTCCCGATTTGGAAATGATCATGAGGGCCTGTCGGTTCGCGATGCAATGATCTACCGCACGAGCAATTTTTTCTCCCACTACAGCACCCATCGATCCACCGATGAAGTTGAAGTCCATGCAACAAACGGTCATGGGAACTCCATCAACTTTTCCGGTTGCAGTACGCATGGAATCTTTCAATCCGGTTGATTTCTGGGTAGCTTTGATGCGATCCGAATACGGTTTGCTATCTACAAACTCCAACGGATTTGCCGCTTCCAAATTCGCATCCAACTCGGTGTATTTGTTATCGAATAAAATTTCGAAATACTCATCAGAACCGATGCGCAAGTGATAATCGCACTTGGGACAAACCCAAGAATTGGCATGAACATCGTCGGTTAGAATGGTTGTTTTACAACTTCCACATTTGAACCAAAGACCTTCAGGAACTTCCTTTTTCTCCTCAGTTTGGGTAAAAATCCCCTGAGTTTCTCTCTTAAACCACGCCATATTAGCCAAGGGTATTGATGTTATTTAAATCTTCAAACGCTTGCTTCAAACGAGTGCGGAAAGTATCCTCCCCTTTTCGAAGCCAAACACGGGGGTCGTAGTATTTCTTATTGGGTTTATCATCGCCTTCGGGATTCCCGATTTGCCCTTGCAAATACCCTTTCTTGCTTTCAACATAATCGCGTACACCTTCCAAATAAGCGTATTGCAAATCGGTGTCGATGTTCATTTTGATCACTCCGTAGGAAATCGCTTCGCGAATTTCTTCCAAAGTAGAGCCCGAACCGCCGTGAAAAACAAAATCAATGGGTTTCGATTCCGACAACCCGAATTTCTGGCGAACAAATTCTTGGGAATTATGAAGAATAACCGGAGTGAGTTTAACGTTTCCGGGTTTGTAAACGCCATGCACGTTTCCGAATGCGGCTGCGATGGTGAATTGATTGCTTACCTTCATCAGCTCTTCGTAAGCATAGGCAACCTCTTCAGGCTGAGTGTATAGTTTCGAAGAATCAATATCAGAGTTATCTACTCCATCTTCTTCTCCACCGGTCACGCCCAATTCAATTTCCAAGGTCATTCCCATTTTGCTCATGCGCTCCAAGTAACGTTTGCACGTTTCAATGTTTTCATGAATGGGTTCTTCGCTCAAGTCCAACATGTGCGAACTGTACAACGGCTTTCCAAATTGTTGGAAATGTTTTTCTGAAGCATCCAAAAGTCCATCAACCCAAGGCATCAAGTTGCGGGCGCAATGGTCGGTATGAAGGATAACGGGCACGCCGTAGGCTTCTGCCAAAAGATGGATGTGCTGAGCACCCGAAATGGATCCCAAAATGGCAGCACGTTGCTGTTCGTTGGAGAGTCCTTTACCGGCATAAAACACCCCGCCTCCATTGGAAAACTGAATGATAACAGGAGAATTTACCTCTTTTGCGGTTTCTAAAACGGCATTTACGGAATTGGTACCCACCACGTTAACCGCAGGCAAGGCGTACCGATTTTCTTTGGCATGTGCAAATAATTTTTGAACATCTGCCCCAGTGACAACTCCACTAGCAATTTTCAAAGCCATGTTGATTTCCTTTTTGTTTCTGCAAAAGTAGGCAAGAAGCACCAAAAATTCATCCTAACTTTGTGGAATGTTGTATCAAATCGTACGCCTAACTATTGGCTTCTTTTTAAAGATGTATTTCCGAAGAATTAAACTTACGGGATTGGAAAACATCGATGAATCAAAACCTACCTTGTTGTGCGGCAACCACACAAATGCATTTTTAGAAGGAATTATTGTTGCCGCCAATTACCCCAATTCCAAACTCTATTTTTTAGCTCGGGCCGATGTTTTTAACCACCCATTGGCTGCAAAAATTTTAGATAAACTGCACATCATTCCCATTTACCGTATTCGAGATGGTTACAACGCCTTGGACCGAAACAAAGACACTTTTAATAAGGTTACGCAACTTTTGAAAGAAGGAAAGCACGTGATTATCTTTTCTGAAGGCGATTGCATTGCCGAAAAACGACTTCGCAGCTTGAAAAAAGGATCAGCACGATTGGCTTTTCAAGCCGTTGAAGAAGGATTGGAAGATCTTCAAATTGTTCCCGTTGGAATCAATTACACCGGATTCGGTAAAGAGGGAGAAGATGCCTTGGTGCAATTTTCTACTCCGTTTGAGGCCCATGATTATTACCCCAAATCGGAAAACGAAAAAGCTTCGTCCCTTAACCAGTTCAACAACCGATTGGTGGAAGGATTGAAAGAGGCCGTGGTGGATTATCCGGTAGACGATTACGAAAAAATTAATGCTTACACCCAAGGTAGAAGGATCGCGGCCATCCTCGAACATCGGAACGGAACCGGAAGCGAGCCAGGAATTGCCGAAGAACGCCAGTGGGTAGCCGATTACCTTCAGGGAGTTCCACCTGCAGTTCCTCAAAAACATCGATTCTTAGAAAAGTTAGCCATTGGAGAGTCGAACCTTTTGCTTCCCATCTTCTTTATTCCTCACTTTATTGCCAACCGTTTAACCAAAAAAGTGGTTAAATCGCTCGATTTTTTCCAATCCATGGAAGTTGCTTTTCGCATGGTACTGGTTATCCTTTGGGGATTGGTTTTCACCAGCATTCTTACGATTTTGGTTGGCGGAAAGTTGGGAATATGGATCGTTGTATTGCTTTTCTATTTCCTACTCTACCGTTTTCATTGCAACAATCGACCCCTTCATTGATATGCATTCCTTCACCTTTTACGGAAAACTCAAAGCATTGTGCCCTGAAACGGTGGTTATCCCATCTCAACATTCGGTAAGTGATTTAAATACAGCGCTGGTTCAGCTTGTTCCTCAACTTCATGGAGAGCCCTTTCTACTCGCTAGTGAAAAGGGGATGCTCCACGAGAGCGATTCTTTAATGGGCAACGAGTCCATTTCCATCATGCCGCCTTTTTCTGGAGGATGAATTTCGAGTATTTTCAGCGGCAACTGGCCCTAACGAGCTGGGGAATGCAAGCCCAAACGGCCCTGCAGCAAAAAACCGTTGCTTTGGTGGGCGTTGGCGGATTGGGCAGTTGGATGGCCCTTTCCCTTGGCGGTTGCGGAGTTGGTCGCATTCGTTTGATCGATGGAGATCGCATTTCCACCTCCAACTTGCACCGTCAACCGCTGTACGGCCCGAAGGATGTTGATCAGCTGAAAGCCGAGGTAGCGTTGGGCCGTTGTGCCGAACAATTCCCGCATACCCAATGGGAAGGTTTTCCCACGTTTTTAACCACCGAAAATCGGTTGGAACTTTTAGCGGGCTGCGATATGGTTTTGGATGGAACCGACGATTTTTCAGCCCGAGTTTGGATGGACGAAGCCTGCGAGGAATTGGGTATTCCCTGGATTTTCGCTGGAATTTTTCAATCGGAGATTCAAACGGGGGTTTTCCATCCAAGCCGTGGACGTTCTTTCCGCCAACTGTTTGGAGAATCGGCCGGCGCGGAAGGCGGAAGCTGCCAAATTCAAGGAGTTCTCCCACCGGTTCCGGCATTGGTGGCACAAATGCAAGTTATTCAAGCGTTAGAAATTCTAGGAAATGGAAGAGATCCCCTCTCCAACCCGCTTCTACATGGAAATTTATCCGATTTTCAGTTTCAAAAAATACCTTTATGAGCGCATCGATCAAAAATATTTTTACCCAAGGCCCCATCACACCTGCGTTTATTGCAGATAGCATTGCTAAACACCAAACCAAAACTTCCATCGGTGCACACGACTTGTTTTTGGGTCAAGTACGAGCCGATGAAAAGGAGGGGTTGCCCGTTACATCCATTATTTATACTGCGAATGAATCGTTGGCCTTGAGCATTTGTCACGAAATTCGGGAGGAAGCATTTCAGAAATTTGCCATTACGTGTTTGCACATCCACCACAGTTTAGGGGAGATTAAAACCGGTGAAATTTGTTTCTTTGTTTTTGTTTCCTCGCCTCACCGGAAAGCATCTTTCGAAGCTTGCGAATGGTTGGTGAACGAAATCAAAGCCAAATGCCCCATTTGGGGAGAGGAAAAAACAGCAGAAAAATCATTTTGGAAAGAAAATCATGGTTGATATTACCCATAAAAACAGCACCCTGCGCAAAGCCACGGCAGAAGCGTGGATCGAAGCGAGTACCTTAGCCACCATTGAAGCCATTCAACAAGGCACAGTACCCAAAGGAAACGTTTTGGAAGTAGCCCGAACAGCCGGACTTTTTGGCGTAAAGCGTACGTCTGATTTAATTCCCGATTGTCACCCCCTTCCCATCGAATTTACACAGGTGAATTACGAATTTCACGGATTGAAGGTGCGCATTTTGGTGGAAGTGCATACGGTTTACAAAACGGGGGTAGAAGTGGAAGCCATGACCGGTGCCTCCATTGTTGCGCTAACCATGTACGATATGCTGAAGCCCATTGATTCCAAGGTAACAATTTCTTCCATTGGATTGCTGAGCAAAACGGGCGGCAAAAGCCAGATAAAGAAAGATTTAAAAGAGATTTCCGTTCAGGTAGTGGTGTGTTCAGACCGCATTAGTCGTGGGGAAGCAGTAGACCAGAGTGGCACTTTTTTGGTGCAGAAATTGGGGGGAATGGGCATGAAAACCGAACCGCTCCGCGTTATTGCCGACGATTCCCAAGCCATTCGCAACGAGGTGGAACGAGCGCACGATTGTGGTATTCAGGTCATTCTATTCTCGGGAGGTACGGGCGTTGGTCCGAGGGACTTCACCTACTCTACGTTGGAGGATTTGATGGATGAATCGTTGCCGGGGATGGTTCAATACGGACTTCAGTATGGGCAGGCGCGCATTCCCACGGCCATGTTGGGACGGGCCATTGCGGGCATCAGCCGCGGGATGTTGGTATTAGGCATTCCGGGGTCTTTGGGCGCCGCCAACGATTATTTCCATGCATGGTTCCCATCTTGCCTTCACGCATTGGACATGGTAAAGGGCGAGAGGCATTGAGGAATTAAAATAAGGTTTACGGCGAATAATTTTCATATTCACCGCATTTTTGCGGTGAATAATCGTTATATTTACCGCATCAATTCATCTTCACCTTGGCAAAATACATTTACGATTCGAAAGATTGGCCTCAATTCTCTTGGAAAGAAGTCGAAATAAACGCCATTTTTGGTGAAGTAAGGCATTTACAGGGATTGATATTGGGGCAGATGAGTACCCTAGGATTTGCAAAAAAAGAAGAGTTCAATCTTGCAACGCTAACGTTAGACATCGTTCGTTCATCGGAAATTGAAGGCGAAAAGTTGGATTACGATCAAGTTCGATCATCCATTAGCAGACGTCTTGGGCTATCGGTAGCGGGGTTGGATTCGGTTTCCAGAAATGTAGAAGGAGTGGTGGATATGATATTGGATGCTACCCAAAACCATGGGAATCCGATTACCAAAAATAGATTATTGGGCTGGCATGCCGCACTTTTTCCAACCAGGTACAGTGGAATGCTCAAAATTGAGGTAGGTCGCTACCGAAGTGGTGAAATGCAAATTGTTTCTGGAGCTATGGGTAAAGAAAAGGTGCATTTTGAAGCAGTTCCAGCCAACCGTGTTGAAAAAGAAATGGAGCTTTTTTTGAATTGGTTGAATGAAGAACAAGCATTGGATCCGGTCATAAAATCGGCCATCGCTCATTTTTGGTTCATCATTATCCACCCATTTGACGACGGGAATGGAAGAATTGCCCGTGCCATTTCCGATTTTTGGTTGGCACGTGCCGATAAATCTTCCGAACGTTTTTACAGCATGTCGAGTCAAATTTTGGTAGAACGCAAAAAATATTATGCCATTTTGCAGCAGGTTCAACACAGCCAGGGCGACATAACGGATTGGATCATCTGGTTTTTAGAGTGTTTAAAAACTGCATTATTGGAAAGCATTTCTACCTTAAAGAATTTACTTAAAAAGGCGGAATTTTGGAAAATTCATGAAGCAACCCGGCTGAATGAACGGCAGAGGGTGATGATCAATAAACTCTTTGATGGATTTGAGGGGAAATTACAATCTTCCAAATGGGCGAAAATGACCAAATGCTCCTCCGACACGGCACTTCGCGACCTGAAGGATTTGATTGAAAAAGGAATCCTTTGCCAAGACCCCAAGGGAGGAAGAAGCACCCATTACGAATTGGTAGAATTTTGATCCTTTATTATTCCCCTCCAACCCTCCAACCAAACACAAAATTATCACATTAATGCGCCCTATCCGTTTATAAACGTTTATAAACGTTTCATATACGGCTAGCTGGTTTTAGCGAGCAGACCTTTGCGCTGTGTTATTTGTTTTTGAGCGATTTAATCAGATTGTACCACGCAGCAGGACTCAACAACGTGGTTGGAATGGGCAAGCCGTTGGGCATCGGAATCATCCCATTTTGGGTGCCGGCATAAAAGCCTTGACGCCATTGGTAATCCTTGAAAGCCGCAGCGTTCGTGATGGCCACCATTTGGGGGTCGGCGTAGGTTGGGATGTACGGATTGAAACTCAGATTCTTTTGCGCACGTGCAAGCATGTCGTCGGGTATTCGGGTTCGAACAAAAAGGTCTTTAAATTCCTCTTTGGTAAATGGATAAATTTGTACCCCTTTCATGGTCACTGGATCGATCTCCAATCGCTGAATCACCGAAATCGCTTCTTCCGAAGTTTGAGCGGGAATCACAAAAAGAGCATCTTTGAATCCCAAGGCCGAGAAAACTACGGTATCTCCCGTCATGACCGCCATCGAGAAAAATCCTCGCTGATCGGCAAAGGTACCCGAACGACGATTTTTAACGTAAACCGTAACAAACGGAAGCTCCGTGAGACTATCCGACGAGATCACGACCCCTGAGAATTGAACCGGGCGACGCTGACTTTGGGCATTGATGGTTGGGAAAAATCCCAGCAACAATAGGAAAAAAAAGAAGATCCTTTTCATAGAATAAAGGTAAGACGCAAATTTAACCCAAAGGAAAAGGAATGAAATAAAATCATGAGTCGCAAGATGTCACATTCAAGTAGAAAATTTGCGTTGATAAATAGGTAATAAACTTAAAACCAAACAGTGATGGAAGCAGTTAATTTTGTAAAACCTCAAATAAATATCGATATGGAAGATAAAGCCGCGAAGCTCAAAGCTCTCAAGTTAACCATGGACAAGCTCGAAAAATCGTTCGGGAAAGGCGTTGTGATGAAAATGGGTGATGCCAAAGTTGTGGACGTGGACGTGATTCCCACCGGTTCATTGGGCTTGGATCTTGCCTTGGGCATTGGTGGTTTCCCTAAAGGACGAATCATTGAAATTTACGGACCAGAATCATCGGGAAAAACGACGATCGCTTTACATGTGATTGCCGAGTCCCAAAAGAAAGGTGGCATGGCTGCCTTTATCGATGCTGAACACGCATTCGACCCCAAATACGCAGAAGCCTTGGGCATCGACACCGAAAACCTCCTCATCTCGCAACCCGATAACGGGGAGCAAGCCTTAGAAATTGCCGACAATCTTATTCGTTCTGGAGCTATCGACGTGATCGTGGTAGATTCTGTTGCAGCGTTGGTTCCGAAGTCTGAAATTGAAGGCGAAATGGGCGATAGCACCATGGGTCTTCACGCCCGATTGATGTCGCAAGCCATGCGAAAGCTAACAGGTTCCATCGCGAAGAGCGGCACCGTATGCATTTTCATCAACCAACTTCGCGATAAAATTGGGGTGATGTTCGGGAATCCCGAAACCACCACCGGAGGAAACGCATTGAAGTTCTATGCTTCCGTTCGACTTGACATTCGCAGAATCGGTCAATTGAAAGATGGCATCAACGTAACCGGTAACCGCACCAAGGTGAAAGTGGTAAAAAACAAAGTGGCTCCTCCTTTCCGAGTTACCGAGTTCGACATTGTCTATGGAGAAGGTATTTCCAAAGTTGGTGAGATCATTGATCTGGGAACAGAAATGAACATCATTTCTAAAGCGGGATCTTGGTACAGTTATGGAGACACCCGTTTGGGCCAAGGCAGGGATAGCGTGAAGCAATTGCTTTTGGACAATCCTGAACTTGCCGAGGAAATCGAACACAAAATCATGGAAAAAAGCAACATCCATGACCACAAGATTGAAGAAAACGAAGGATAATCATTTTTTAATCATGTGACCAATCACCACTTTTTAAACTTTTCAATTGCAAAAAGCCTCGATTATTCGGGGCTTTTTTATTTCCCCACAAGAACAAATACACCATTACGAGCCAAAAAAGAACTTTAACCCTAAAAAAAATCAAAATTAACCATCTATTCAACACAATGAAATCAAATCAACTTATGAAAAAATTTAAATAAAAATTGCAATTCTACTTTTGAATTAAGCAAACAAACAAAGACATGAAGTTATTTGATTTTTTAGAAGGACAAGGATTTTGGGTTGGATTAAACCTTTTTGAATCACCCGAAGATTTTTTGGATTATTACTCCGATTATGAAAAATGGGAAGATGATTCGAAAGACCGTAAAAAGGCAACGGTTAAAGTGAAGAGAAAGTAAGAAAAAAGAGCGGGGCTTAAATCAGGCCCCGCTCTTTTTTTATCTTCTCGTATGCGTCGTTAATTTTTGCGAACTTGAAATTCGCTTCATTTTTTGCGACTTCAGGCATATTGGCCATCCGATCGGGATGGTACTTCATGGCCAATTTCCGGTATTGCTTTTTCAACTCCTCATCGGAACACTTGGGATCCAATTCGAGCATGGCGTAATTCTCCTTGGACGATGACGCACCGAAGGACTGAAATCCGCCTCCGTTTTGGTACGCATTTTTAAACTGATTCCGAATTTGCTGATAATCGGTAATATTGATGCCCATGTAACGAGCAATTTTCTCAATCAGCACCACTTCTACATCGGTCATTTCTCCGTCTGAGCCCGCCATTTGAAACAGGAAACGGAGCAACTGAATGCGGGCTCCATAAGCCAGGTTCGCTTCCATGGAACGACAAACCGGCTGCAACGCGATATCTTGCTTCAAGAACTCCCGCAGCCGCAGCAACATTTGCTTGCTTTTTTCTTCACCGAAACTCTGCAATAAAAACTCTTTGGCCACTTCCAACTCTATTCGAAGCACTCGCCCATCGGCTTTCATCACCGAAGCCATCAAAACCAATAAACTCGAATCGAAATCGGGAATCCCCTGGTAATATTTCCCGCCACTTTTACGCTCCTGCTTGGTTTCATCGTCACCAGTTGCAAAGCTTTCGATCAAATATCCAACAAAATAACCAATTAAGAATCCCGTAAATCCTCTAAAAATTGCGGCACCAATGATTCCAAAAATAAATTTGAGCACAAATAGAAATTTAGTACAAAGATAGGAATTTACCAGCTTCCTGAAGAACCTCCCCCACCAAAGCCACCACCACCGAATCCACCGCCAAAACTGTTGTTATCGGAGTAGCCTGATCCACCGCCCCTGCTTCCGAAGCCACCACCCCAAAACAAAGGAGCTGCACCCAATCCGCCTCCGCGGCCACCGCCACCACCTTTTCTACCGAAAAACAATGCGATAGCAAAGATGAACAGCAAGACCACAAGGAGAAGTGGAGAGAATGGCTGTTCTTTTTCCACCCCTTTGTATTCCCCTTGAACCACAATAGCAATGGTTTCCAATGCTTTTTGAACTCCTTCGTAGTATTCCTGACGCTTAAAATAAGGCGTTAATATTTCCGTTCGAATGTCATAGGCGGCTCCATCAGGAAAAACACCTTCTAGTCCACTTCCAACGATGATCGACATTTTTCGATCTTCCATGGCGAAAAACAACAGAATTCCATTGTCTTTATCTTTTTGACCGATTCCCCACGTCTTTGCCCATTGGATAGCGGTTTCGTACACATCTCCACCTTCTAAATTTGGAATGCTAACTACCACAATTTGGGTGGAGGTGGAATCGCACAAAAGCTTCATGCTTTTGCCTAGCTGCTGAACTTGTTCTTCGGAAAAGATTTTAGCATAATCGTTGATGGGCCGGCCGGTAGCTGGAGGAATTTCTAATGCGAATAGCGGCCCTATCCACAAGGAAAAAAGAATCAATCCTAAGAAACGAAACTTCTTCATCCGGTAGAAATTGAATTATCCAACTCATCTTTATCGGATTCATCCCAAGGAAAAAACTCTCCGAGGGCTAAACCCAATTGTTCAATGACCTTTTGCATTCCAGAAACGAAATTTCCGCCTTTCAACTGTTCCGATAAAAATTGGGCCTGTTTATCCCAAAAATCTTGACCTACGCGATCATGAATACCTTGGTCTCCCCAAAGGACAAATTTTTTAGATTCAAAAGCGAGGTAAATCAATATGGCATTTTTTTGTTCAGTTTGATGCATTCCCAAATCTTGGAATACCTCATGGGCTCGCTTTTCGGGAACATCATGGGAGCAAACAGCTTCTACGTGCAAACGTATTTCACCAGAAGTGGCCTTTTCGGCCTTTTCGATGCAGGATTTTAGGATTTCTAAATCCGATTCGGAAAAAATACTCATTCAAAATTAAGCTCAGGTGCTTTTTCAGAACCGGCAGAAGCTTCAAAAAATTCTTTGGGTTCGAAATTAAACCAAGAGGCAATGATGTTTCCAGGGAATTTTTTGGTGGACGAATTGTAGGTTTTTACCGCACGGTTGTAATCTTTTCTCGACTCTTTGATGCGGTTTTCTGTTCCTTCCAATTGATCTTGTAACTTCCCGAAGTTTTCTGTACTTCTAATTTGAGGATAAGCCTCCATCACAATGTTAATGGCACGATTGACCTGAGCACCTGCCGCATCGAGCTGAGCAGGAGATTTTGCATTTTGAATTCCAGCACGGGCTGCCGTTACGTTTTCCAAAATTTCTTTTTCATTTTTGGCAGCAGCCTTCACTGTTTTTACCAAATTAGGAATCAAATCTGCACGGCGCTGATAATCGGTTTGAACTTGGGCATACGACTCCTCTACAGTTAACTGACTATCTACCAAACCATTGTAGGAACGCCAAACCCAAATCAACAAAAAGGCTACAACACCCAACAACACCCACTTCACTAAATTATTTCTTTTCATTTTTTTATTTTAGGATTAAACGACAAAGCTAAAACTTCGTTGTAAGATTAATGACTAAAAACTGCTTTTTTTTTTCTAGCTTTAAGGTGTGATTAGAAAAATATTTTTTTGCTTACTTTTTCTATACTTTGGGTCTTTTTGGGCTCAAGGGCAGCCGAATTATCAATCCATCAATGCCGATTTTCAAAAGAAGGTCAATGAAACCTATCAGGTAAATTTTAAAAATTTCGGGAACATTCCTTTTTACAACAACCCTGATCAGCGAAAACGAATTGGGCAACTGGAAAAAGACGGAAAAACAAACGAGTTAATTCGAGAACTTGAACAATATGTTCAGCAATTTGGGATTGAAAACTTTAAAAATCAAAAGGAAAGCCTTTGGAAATTGGCCCAACTTTTCGAGAAGCAAGGGGATCTTCAAAAAGCCAAGTTTTATTACGGTTTATTGATCCGAAATTCAAATCTAAGCATTGATTCTTTGGTGAAGCAATATTACGACGAAGTCAATAAAGGTTCCGAAGATCGATTTGTTCCCATTAAGTACTACTACGAACTGGTCGATTACCGAAAAAAAGTTGACACCCTTCGTCCTCCCCGAGGTGTTTTTGAAAACATGGGAGATTCCATCAATACCACGTTCGAAGAATATGGACCGAGCATCAGTGCGGATGATGCAGCCCTGTTTTTTTCTTCGAAACGCGATTACATGGGGAACAGTGGAAATCAAGACATTTACAACGAAGACTTGTACATCTCTCTTAAAGGAGAAGATGGACAATTTCAGCAAGCGGTTAAAATTTGGGGCATCAATAGCATTCATAACGAAGGTTCTCCTTGTTTAAGCCCCGATGGGAATACCCTTTTGTTTGTTCGATGCAATGCCAAAGATGGTATGGGCGAATGCGATATTTATTTGGCTGAACGGGTGGATGACACCACCTTTGGGAAGGTTAAAAATGTAGGTCCGGCCATTAACTCTTCGTTTTGGGAGAGTCAGCCCTGTTTAAGCAGAACTGGAGATACTTTATTCTTTGCCTCGAATAGACCAGGCGGATTGGGCGGCACAGATTTGTTTTTCTCGGTAAAAGACAAACGAGGAAATTGGCTTCCTGCCCGCAACTTGGGCCCCATGATCAATACCATCAACGACGAAATGTCGCCTTTTTTCCACCCGGAATACGATGTCCTGTATTTCAGTTCAACGGGTGAAATTGTCAATTTTGGAGGATTTGACATCTACAAAAGCTATTTGAACAACGGAAAATTCTCGGAACCCAAAAACATCGGGCCGTTGGTGAATGGAGCGGGCGATGAACATTATTTCACCATCGATTCCAAATCGAGAAACCTTTTTTACGCCCGATCCGATGAAAACAAAAACATTGATTTGTTCTCATTTCCACTTCCGATGGAAGCGCAACCGACCGCAACGACCGAATTTTCTGGAGTTTTAAAGGATTCCGTAACCGGTAAAAGTTACCAAGGAATTGTTTCCGTGATTGATTTAGAGAACGGGATTGAGGTTGCACCCAAATTTGTTAGGGAAGATGGGACCTTTTCTTTCGATTTGATTGATAATCAGAAATACCTATTAATCATCCAAGGCGAGGATTTCTTCCGAATCGAGAAAGAAATCAAACTCCAAGGAGACACGGTTTTCGAGGTTAAAGCGCAAGGAATAAAATCGTACCGCATTCAATTTTCAACCATTGAATTTGCCAACAACAGCTTTGAGATTCTCGAAGAAATGAAACCCGATTTGGATAAGCTGGTTGATTATTTGTTGGACAATCCAACGGTTAAATTAACCATTTCTGGGCATACCGATTCCAAAGGAAATCCAGAAAAAAATCAGCAACTTTCTCAAAAACGAGCAGAAAGCATTCGGGAGTATCTCATTACCACCGGAGATATTGACCCCGACCGTATTAAAGCCTTGGGATATGGTAGCTCGAAGCCCATTAAAAAAGTTGAGGTTACCGACGAAGATCGAAAACTGAATCGCCGAGTGGAGTTTGAAATTGATCGTGGGGACTCTGTACCTGTTGAGGATTCTAATTTAGAAGAGCTGAAAGAAGAACAAAAGAAGGAAGATTAAAGAAGCAATTCGAACAATTCCAATTGGTTCATTGCGCGCAAAAGATTTTGATTTTCACTTTCCACTTTAAAATAATGGTCGTTTTCTAAATAATCGGTTAGAAAACGCAAACCGATGAGAAGGGTCATGTAGGAACCGGCAAAAGGAAGAAATTCTTTTTCTTCGGTGGTTAATTGATTGTTCCAACCATCCAAATAACCCGCCAACAGCGAATCTAAAATATTTTGTTGAACCACTTGGCGGGAATTCGAAAAATCTCCCTCCGGTTTTTGAGGCACGAACGTACGAATTAAATCTCCTAAATCGAACAAAACACTTCCTGGCATCACGGTGTCTAAATCAATCACAACCGCATCATTCAAATCGCCATTTCGAAAAAGCACATTGGAAACCTTGGCATCGTTATGGGTTATCCTTCGAAAATTGAGAATTGGCACCACTTTTCCTAATCGATTCAATCCATTTTGATAACCAAGAATAACCGATTCAGCCGCTTCTTTTCTTTGGCGATTTGCCTCTTTGATGGCATTTTCAAATTGAGCTTTTCTACTCTCTAGGTTGTGAAATTGAGGAATGACTTCCTTCCAATTTAAAGAATTGAACGATTGGGATAAAATTTGAGAAAATTGAGCAAACGATTTGGCTGCATGAAAAGCCATGGAAGATGAATCAACCGAATGTTCCTCGAATTTCCCAGGTATGTACTCCATTCTTCTCCAAATTCCATCGAATTGTTCCTGATGAATGCTGGCATTGACCATATAAAACTGAGGAATTAAGCCAAGCGAATGATGCTGATGCAGAACCGTTTGAGTTAATAATAAATTGTGCTCAATATTCTTCCACATGGGAAAAACATGTTGATTCAGCTTTTGAACCACACTCAACTCCCCGTTTTTTTCCTTCACAAAAAAGGAGGCGTTGATGTGCCCCCCTTTTAAATGTTGAATGGAATCTACTTGAATTCCAAAAACTCGTTGAATTTGACTTGCAATCAAGTCCATAATTGGGCGGGATAAATTCCTTTTTCAACCAGATTCAACAAGGATTGTTTAACGACGGGCTTATCTTCTTGATAGGTTACGCCAAACCAAGGTGATTGGGTAGGAATGACTTTCAACACCTGACCGGGAACTTGAATAAAGGCATCGGCCAATAGGGGAATAAAGAATTCGGATTTCGGATTTTCGTGGTTTTTTGATGCAAAATCATGAAACATGGTTTCAGCCATTTCAAAAACCGAAGGGGTGAATCCCCAGAAATTCATTGAAACTGGATTATGGGAAGGCAATTCCGTTTGTCCATTTTCATCTTCAAACACTATTTTCTGGTCTGCGTTTTTATAGATTTTCGTTCTTTCATTGATGGCAACGAGGTTTCCATGTTCATCGGTTTGGCAAACGCCTCGGCTAACGGAACCGTTTTCCGACAAGGTGTTGCCCAGCAAGTAACCAATCATGGAAAATGTGGTGGCATTGGCATCATGAGAAAGGAATTGAGCCATTTTTTCGAAGGCTTCCTGACCGTAAAAATCATCGGCATTGATTACGCAGAACGGTTCATGGATTTGATTTTTGGCGCACATCACTGCGTGAGCAGTTCCCCATGGTTTGGTTCGATTTAATTTGCCAATTCCTGGAATTTCGGGATCAACGGGTTGAAAAACGTAATCAATATCAATACGACCGTGCAATTTGGAAGCGAATAGTTTTTCAAAATTCTCTTTGAATTCCTCTCTGATAATGAAAACCACTTTGCCGAAACCGGCACGAATCGCATCAAAAATAGAATAGTCAATAATGGTTTCGCCATTGGGGCCGAAAGAATCGGTTTGTTTATTTCCTCCGTATCTGCTGGCCATACCAGCTGCAAGTACAAGTAATGTTGGTTTCATAACTTATTTTTAGCAAAACTAATGTTGAAAGGTTATTTGGAGGTAAACTTTGCGATAATACTTTCGCCACCCACCACGTTTTGTCCAAGTTCTAAAGGCACTTCGGTACCAATTGGAAGGTATACATCCACCCTTGATCCGAATTTAATGAAGCCCATTTCACCGCCCTGTTCTGCACGATCTCCTTTTTTAGAGTAACAAACAATTCGACGTGCCAAGGCTCCAGCAATTTGGCGGAACATCACTTGGTGATTTTGTGAATCTTGAACCACCACCGTTGTTCTTTCGTTTTCAGTAGAACTTTTTGGATGCCACGCTACCAGGTATTTCCCCGGATGGTACTTTTCAAAAATAACCTCCCCGGAAATGGGATATCGGTTCACGTGAACGTTAAAGGGCGACATGAAGATGCTGACCAACAAACGCTTCCCTTTAAAAAATTCAGGCTCTTCTACTTCTTCAATGATCACCACTTTTCCGTCGGCTGGAGCGATGACGTGGTTTTCATTTTTGATGGTAGTGCGGGATGGATTTCTAAAAAATTGAAGAACAATTGCCAAGAGTGCAAGAGAAAAAATCCAAAGTACGATTTTCAACCATGAAATTTCAATCCATTTGTACGCAGAAAATGAAATAAAACCGGTTACAATTAGTGCGATGACAATGCTCGCTATCCCTTCTCGATGTATCATGGTTCGAAAATACAATCAAAAGAGCGATAATGCCAACCAAACGGCGGGAATCGCTAACAAAAAGCTGTCGAAACGGTCGAGAATCCCGCCGTGACCAGGAATGAGGTTCCCGCTATCTTTTACTCCAAACGTTCGTTTTACCACACTTTGAATCAAATCTCCAAATGTGCCGAAAAACGAAATGATTCCACCCAAAAGTGCTCCTTGCCACCAATCCATCGAAATGAAATAATGAGCAAAAATGGATACCAGCATCGAAGCCAAAAGCATCCCTCCTACCGTTCCTTCCCATGTTTTATTGGGTGAAACGTTGGGAATCATTTTATGCTTGCCGATCGATTTCCCAACCAAATAAGCGCCGGTATCTGAAGTCCAGAGCCCAATAAAAACCAGCAATAAAATCATGGGGAAACGAAGCAAGAAATCTTCTAAAATATCTTTGGCTAAAAACACCGGTAACCAAATCCAAATCCATCCAAAAAACAACTTGGATAATTCTTTAAAACTGTGTTCTTGAAAGGTTAACACGCAACCGATCGCAGCCAAAACCAATTGAATGGTTAGCAAGGAAAGCCAATTGGTTTCAAATTTCAGCCAAAGTCCAAGGAGGAAAATCCCGGAATGAAAGGCGCCGATCCAACGCAATTTATTTTTTCGAGATTCGGGTTCCCCCATTTTCAACAACTCATCCAAACCTATTGCACCAATGATGGACAACAAAGCGAGTCCCGAATAATAACCGCCCCAGCTTGCTGCCACGATGATTCCTACGATAAACACTCCAGAAACGGTTCTTTGCCAAAAATTAGTCATCAATTCAGTCGTTTTTTGAGGAAAAAGGCTTTAAGAATTTGGGAACATTCTTCTTGCAAAATGCCGCCCACCACTTCGGTTTTGGGATGAAGAAGGTGTATTTTATGTTTTAGTGCGCCTCGTTTTTCGTCGCTTGCCCCGTACACTACTTTTTTGATCTGTGCCCAATTCAATGCTCCTGCACACATGGTACAAGGCTCTAACGTAACGTATAACGTACATTCATCGAGGTATTTTCCGCCCAAATAGTTCGCTGAGGCCGTAATAGCCTGCATTTCCGCATGGGCGGTAACATCGTTCAACAGCTCGGTTAAATTGTGCGCTCGAGCAATGATTCTTTGGTTTGCCACAATTACAGCTCCAACCGGAACTTCATCTTTTTCATACGCATACTGAGCTTCTTTCAGCGCTTCACGCATGAAATAATCATCGGAAAAAATGGATAACGACATTAGAAATTAAGTCCAGAAGAGAAATAAATAACCCCATTTCCGAGTGATTTCAAAGAAGGGGTAAATCCAAGTCGGAAGGTATACGACCGGAAGTTCATGTTTCCCATTCTCAATCCGGCTGATACCGAGGGTCCAAAATTGTTATTGAATGGCGCTTCCAAATTGGAAAAAGATCCAGAAACGCCCAAGCCTGCAAAAATTCCGACTAATGCTTCTGCGTCTCGATGGGAGAAATGGCCCAAACTTCCTTCTAAAAGTACAGGTACATGACCCATCACTGTAAAATCGCCCGCACTATTGGTCCCAATTCCAATGTTGATGGGAGCCGCAATGGAAAGCGACGACTGAATTTTTCCGGTAGCAAGGATAAATCTCGGACAATACTCCAAGGTTGTGATGAGCAAACTGTTGTTAAATTGAGTTGGATCGGTCCACAAAACCAAACCGCCAGAAAGGGTATGATCCACTTCCTTTACCTCAAACGACTTTTTACGAAGGCTATCTGAGGAAGAAGATTTTTTGGTTGATGATGTTCTTCCACGTCCGTCCTCGAAATCTTGTGAAAACAAGGAAATAGAAAACAGGAAGAAAAATGCGGTTAGAAGGAAAAATTTAATGCAATTCATACACATCATTTTTTGAAGGAATTTCAATGGATGAAAATCCGATTTCTTTTAAGGACGCAGATAATTGTTCCATGGAGGGCTCTTCACCGTGAACCAGGAATACTTGTTTTAAATCTTGTGGATTTTGATGTTGAACAAAACGAATCAAATCGGCTTGATCACCGTGTCCGGAGAACAGACTGGTTGACAAAATTCGAGCGCGAACTTGGTAGGTTTTCTTATCAAAATGAAGCTCTTTCGGTTGTTCGCGCAACTTCGCTCCCAACGTTCCCGGTGAGGCAAAGCCCACCATTAAGATGGTCGCATTCGGGTTTTCAATGTTTTTACGAATGTGGGTTTGAATGCGCCCACCGTCCAACATCCCCGAGGCCGAAATGATGATGGCTGGCTCGTCGAATTGAGACAAAATTTTGCTTTGCTTTTCGTTTTCGATGTAAAAAAGCTGATCGAAGATGAAAATTTCGCCATCCACTTTTTGTACCTCTCTGGCTTCCTTATTGAGGTAATTGTGCATTTGTTGGTATGCCTTTGTAGATTCCAAAGAAAGGGGGCTATCCACAAAAACCTTGATTTCGGGAATGAGCCCCAGGTTGACCATCTTTTTTATTTCGAAAAGCAAAGCCTGGGTTCGTCCAACTGAAAAAGCGGGGATGATCAATCGGCCGCCCTTCTCCACGCAGGTTTCTTTGATGATTTTGGAGAGGTAACCAGTATAATCTCTACCGGGTTCGTGCATGCGGCCTCCGTAGGTAGATTCCGTTACGAGGTAATCAACAGCTTCCATGGGTTCGGGATCAACCAGGAGCGGGTAATAATCTCGACCGATGTCTCCCGATAGTCCAATTCGTGTTTCCGATCCGTCTTCTCTTTTGAGGTACATCACCACGTGTGCGGCTCCCAATAAGTGTCCGGCAGGAATGAATTTGATGGCTACGTTGGGGGCAATTTTATGACGAACATTGAAATTTAAAGTCGCGAATTGCTTCATGGTTTGCACCACTTGCGGTTCTAGGTAGAGTGAATCGTAGGCTTGTTTGTTCAAACCTGGCCCCCTCTTCCCTGCCCTTTTCCCCGATAAGGAAGCAATTTTCTTTCGATTAATACCTGCACAATCCATCAAAAGCAAGTGAGTGAGGTAATACGTTGGTACGGTGGAATAAATTTTTCCTTCAAAGCCCCATCGTTTCAAAAGAGGCAAGTTCCCCGAGTGGTCGATGTGGGCATGGGTTAATACAACGGCATGAATTTCGGACGGATCGAACGGAAATTCAACAGGAACCACGTTTTCTTTCTTTCGTTTCTCCATATCCATCCCACAATCCACCAATATTTTTACTCCATCGTTCTCAACCAGAAATAAGGAACCCGTAACTTGTTTTGCAGCACCTAAAAATGAAATCGTTCTCTTCATAAATTTTACGAAAATACAACCATTTTGGCAAGTTGTTGTTTGTAATTTTGATGATCATGAATAACCGAATTCACCGCTCGCGTTTTTTTAAACAATCCTACCAAAGTTGGAAACAAGCAGGATTATTCAGAGCCTTGCTTTCCAAAATGGAGTTGAGGTACGTGAGTTTGTTGGAGGGGAATCCAATCGAAATCGTTCATTCCGGTAGAACCGACGAAATTCAATTTATTTTTGATTTCAACGACGTTTTTGGACAAGGAGATTTTCTGCTTGAATACCTTTCTGAAATGGTGAAAAAAGAAGGTTTTACCGTTTATCAATCGCACACATTCAAACAGGCCTCCGAAAACTTTGGATTTGAGTTGATGGAACGCATGGTTTTGAATCGTTCAAAATGGAAATGGATTCCTTGGATTTCTTTTAAAGATGCAGAAACATTGATTCTTACGCTTTCGGTTGGACATCAAAAAGGACGGTTGAGCATCAAGCATCAATCGAAGGTGAAGGAACCACGGTTTAAAAACTCCTTGAATGCGGTGGCTTGGTTGTTGGAAAAACAATCGGCCCGAGTCCAAAAATTTCGTTTCGTAAAATAAAAAAAGCCCCGAATTCCGGGGCTTTTTTGTTATTTAACTTCTTGCATCAGCTTCCTTATGATCGGTGAAATGGCGATCAATACCACACCAGCAATGATAGCGTACAAACCAAATTGTTTGTATCCTTCGGTATAAGTATTCAGCTTGTCCAAGTTTGAAGCATTTTGAACATCAGAAACAATACTAGCACCGAATAAACCGGCAACATATTGCCCATAGGCACTGGCTAAAAACCACATTCCCATCATTAATCCTTGTAATTTCTTGGGAGAAAGTTTGGTCATGATGGAAAGTCCAATGGGTGACAAACACAACTCTCCTAGGGTTACAATAAAATAGGCCAATGTAAACATATCCAAGGACGTCATTCCTTGAATATCTGCAAAAAATCGAGTCGCAAAAAACGTGTAAAAAGAGAGTCCCAAAAACAAAAAGGCAATTCCGAATTTCACAACGGTGTTTGGTTCAATTTTCTTCTTTGCCATGGCCAGCCAAATCAAACCAATAATCGGGGCAAAGATGATGACGAATAGCGAATTGGCGGCATTGTTTACGCCGTTGGGATCGAGAGTAAACATCCCCAAAAGCTGATCATGAACGTGATTGGCTGCGAAAATACTTAAAGAGCCACCGGCTTGTTCGAAAATCGCCCAAAAGACAACAGAAAACAAGATAAAACACAAGGCTGCAATGAGCTTTTTATTTTCGCTACTGCTTGTAGACCGCATTTCCCACAACAAATACAGCAAACTGAATGGTCCAATGAAGTACATAAACCAATCGGTATATTCGGTATTGGCCACCATTTTCATGATGAGGGGAATGGCAAGCAAAGACCCAACGAAAACAGAAATTTCGGCCATTCCTTTCTTCTTTGGTGTTCCATCTGCATGGGTTCTTACAGGAGGTAAACCAATGGGTCCCAATGATTTTTTTGTAAAGACAAACGTAATTAGACTAATGGTCATCAAAACAGATACCACACCGAAAGCCATATTCCATCTCAAATCGACAGGAATGCTGTTTTCCATGAACGTACCTTTTCCGATGGCGATACAAAAATATCCTCCTAAAAGTGCACCAATATTGATGCCCGAATAGAATAATGAAAAACCGGCATCTCGGCGTTCATCTCCATCGCGGTACAAAGCACCCACCATGGTTGAAATATTGGGTTTGAAAAAACCAGAACCTACAATATTAAAACTGATTCCTAAGAAGAAGAACTTTTCCGGATCGATTGCCAAAATGACACTACCCAAGACCATTAAAATTCCACCCCAAAACAGGGAACGTTGAAATCCCAAGATTTTATCAGCAAATAGCCCACCGATAAACGTAAATGCGTACACAAATGCTTGAGTAGCACCATATTGAAGGTTGGCTACTTTTTCATCCATGAACAGTTGGTTGATCATGAAAAAGGTTAACATTCCACGCATTCCATAGAAGCTGAAACGTTCCCACATTTCACTAAAAAACAAGTACCACAATTGCTTGGGGTACTTGCCTTTAAAATTATGAATATCGGCTAATGCCTGATTTGATTCCACGATTTCGCGATTAGAGATTACTGAACGTTGTTTTCTTTCATTACATTATTCAACCACTTCAACATTAAGAACAGTAAAAGTGCTGCGCCCAAAACCAAACCGAAGTTTAAGTAGAAGAAATCTTTTTTATCTTCCATGCCTTCCCACAAACTGGAAAGCATTCCAGAAAGCTTATTTCCAACTGAAATAGCTAAGAAATAACCGCCCATCATGAGGGCCGTAATGCGCGGTGGAGAAAGTTTAGAAACCAGAGAGAGACCCATTGGAGATAAACAAAGCTCACCGATGGTAATAACTCCATAGGATGCAATGAGCCATAATGAGCTTGCCTTGGTAGATAAGTCGTGGCTAGCAGAAACGGCGCCAACCATAACCAAGGCCGAAAGAGCGGTAATGATCAAACCAATGGCAATTTTTGTTGGTGTACTTGGTTCTTTCTTTTTACGAGCCAACCATCCAAAAATACCTACAACTACAGGAGTTAAAACAACTACCCAAAATGGATTAATCGATTGGTACAATTCGGTAGAATACAATTTCAAATTAGATCCTTGGGCTGGGATTTGGTCCTTGGGCAAGGTCTCAAAATATTTGCGAGATTTTTCCAGTTGGCCAACTTGGTTACTGAACTCGCCTTTGGCTTTGATCTCTTCAACAGACACAGCGGGCATTGCTTCTTCTTGAGCGCGCATTTTTCCAATTTCTGCATCAAAAGTCGCCTGATCTGCCGATACCAAATCGTTGTTGATAACCACTTGAGCCATTCCAATTTTGTCGGCCACTTGCGCAACCCCTTCCGACATTTTTCGATCGGTATGATCTTCAGCCCAAACGGTTAGAGCATCTCCATTTTGGTGAAAAATGGCGAAGAATAAAATAACACAAGTAAATACCGCCAAAAGAGCTTTAATGGCACGACTTTCTTTAACTTCTGATTTGAAAGCCAAATAGATAAAGAAACCTATTACGGGTAAACAACCAATGATAAATGCATCATTGGTATCTGAGCCCAAGAAATTTCCGGGCAAGGCATAACCAATGGCACCAAACACAAACATGGGTAAAACGGTCATCATCAAAATGCGACCGGTAGACATGTCTCCTTCTTTGGTTGGTTTTACGATATCTACATGTTTGATGTGTTTTGAACCGGAGATAAAAACAAGAACTCCAATAATCATTCCCACACCAGCGGCTGCGAAAGCGAATCCCCAACCGTAGTTGATGCGCATGTATGCCGCAACGAAATTGCAGATAAATGCACCCAGGTTAATTCCCATGTAGAAAATGTTGAAACCAGCGTCCTTTTTATCTTTTAAATCATCTCCGCTGTAAAGGTTTCCTACCAATGTTGAAATATTTGGTTTAAAGAACCCATTTCCTAGAATAATTAACAACAAGGCGATGTAAAACGTAGTATTGCTATGAACAGCCAACAAAAAATAACCGGCTGCCATCATTAAACCACCTGAAATAATCGATCTGCGGTAACCCAAAATTCGGTCGGCCAATAATCCTCCAATAAAAGGAGTTAAATACACCAATCCGAGATAGGTTCCATAGATATCGGATTTTTTACCGGGGCTAAATCCCATACCTCCGTTGTTCCATCCATCTAGCATGTACAAGGAGAAAATTCCCAACATCAAATAATAACCGAAACGTTCCCACATTTCCGTTAGAAACAGTACCCATAGTCCTTTGGGGTGCGATTTTGAGTTTGTGTTTTCCATAGTAAAGTTTTTCATTAAGGGGTCATTTGAATGGCCCGAATTGGTTTTAAAAGTCCAAGATAGTACTTTTTGCGGTTTCTTTAAATCACTGTTTTTCCACCACCGTGTAACCCGCTTCACGAAGTAAAGCCACTAAACCATGAGAACCACCGAGATGGCCGGCCCCAACAGCAATGAAAACCGACTTCTTTTTCATCAGGGCCGGAAGGGTTTTCGCCCAATTCCGGTTGCGTTGAAACAGCATTTTTTCCAAGTCCATCTTCATTTCATCCGATTCCTCGATGAACTTCGCGATTGAATCGATGTTACCTAGGGCGAAAACCCGTTGGAGTTCATCCCAATCGTGCTGGGCCTTGCTTCGGTTCGTTCCCATTTCCCAAAGTGATTGCACGGCCTCCGAATCGGGAATCGAAAAAAGAATGTTGGCTTGTTCGGAGGCTGTTTCCAAACCCATGACTGGAATCTTTATGGAATCGGCAACTTCCATCAAAATGGTTTCTGAACCTTTGGATTTGGAACACGGAAGTAATTTAGCCGCCAAGAGCGAGGTCGTCATCATGGGATGAAAACGTTCAAAGGCCGCAACATCCAACTGGTACTGTTGTTGAACTTCCCTTTTAAATTCAGAATACCGAGCTCCCATCAGCAGATCCAACGAACGCTCTTTGGGCACAATGGCTTTGGTGGTGATTTTGATTTGTTCCGATACCTTCTTCAGGTTTAACTCTAAAACCAAGGCCTCCGAATTAACCAAATAAGATCTGAAATTGGGCGGCACCAACTTTGATTCCTCGCACCCTAAATGCAGGGTTCCAATCAAATACGATGGTTTGCTTAATCCGTTTCCGGATATTTCAAAAATGGGGGTTTGCGCTTTTCCCAAAAGGGAAACAAAAAGAGCGAAGAATAACCCCTTCGCTCTTTTTAAAAATATCGGTTTCATTAACGGAAAGCTGAAATTCCAGTGATGTCCATTCCGGTAATCAACAAGTGAATGTCGTGCGTTCCTTCGTAGGTAACCACCGATTCCAAGTTCATCATGTGGCGCATGATGGGGTATTCACCGGTAATTCCCATTCCGCCGTGAATTTGGCGAGCTTCGCGAGCGATCCACATGGCTTTCTCTACGTTATTGCGTTTTGCCATGGAAATTTGCGCCGTTGAAGCACGGTCATCGTTTTTCAAGGTTCCAAGGCGCCAAACCATCAATTGCATTTTGGTAATTTCGGTCACCATTTCAGCCAATTTCTTTTGTTGCAATTGGAAAGAGGCAATGGGCTTTCCGAACTGTTCGCGCTGCAAAGAGTATTTCAAAGCGCTATCGTAACAATCCATAGCCGCTCCAACCACTCCCCACGCAATGCCGTAACGAGCAGAATCCAAGCAACCCAAAGGCCCCTTCAATCCCTCAATGTTGGGAAGAAGATTTTCCTTTGGAACTTTTACGTTATCGAAAACCAATTCTCCTGTAGCGGAAGCGCGAAGCGACCATTTGTTGTGGGTTTCGGGCGTTGAAAATCCTTCCATTCCACGCTCAACAATGATTCCTTTGATGCGTCCTTCTTCATTTTTGGCCCAAACTACAGCAACATCTGCGAAAGGTGCGTTTGAAATCCACATTTTGGCCCCATTCAACAAGTAATGATCGCCCATGTCTTTGATGTTCGTGGTCATTCCACCTGGATTTGAACCGTGGTCGGGTTCGGTAAGTCCGAAACATCCCATCCATTCACCGGAAGCAAGTTTAGGAAGATACTTTTTGCGTTGTTCTTCAGAACCGTACTTGTAAATGGGATACATTACCAAAGAACCTTGAACGGATGCGGTTGAACGAATACCGGAATCGCAGCGTTCCAATTCTTGCATGATGATTCCATAGGTAATTTGATCCATACCACCACAACCGTATTCGGCTGGTAAAGCAGGTCCAAATGCACCAATTTCTCCTAGCCCCTTGATGATGTGGCGAGGAAACTCAGCACGTTGGGCGTAATCTTCAATGATGGGAGAAAGTTCTTTTTTTACCCAAGCCCGAACAGAATCGCGAATCAACTTATGTTCATCGGTTAGCAGTTCGTCCAACAAGTAATAATCGGGTGCTTCGAAATTATCGGTTCTCATAATGAAAAGTTTTTGCAAAAATAAAACGCACAATTGGCTTTTTGGTTCTTAAAAATCAAGAACTTTGAACATGGAAAAAAGAGAATCTATCTTGAGGGTCAAAGGGCTTCGTTTTTTTGCCTTTCATGGTTTCTACCCTGAAGAGCAGAAATGTGGTGGATGGTTTGAGGTAGATGTTGAACTTTCTTTACCCATTTCCAACAGCATTGATGACGAATTGACCTCTAGCATCAATTACGAAAGCATTTCTGCGATCGCAAAAAGCCACATGGCTATTCCTAAAAAAACCATAGAGGAAGTGGCTTTTTCCATCAAAAACGCCTATTTACTTCCATTCAACCTTTCCCCTCAACAAGTTTTCGTAACCGTTCGTAAATTGCGTCCCGCCATTCATGGAATTGCTACCACAACCGAATTTACCGCATGAACCGCAAATCATTTATTAAACTAGCCGGACTCGCTGGAGCCGGAATTCTTTCCAATTCAACAACCGTTTTTGGAGAAGAAAAAAAGAAAAAAAGGAACGCTTCGAACAGTTTTCCATTGGTCATTTCTACTTGGAACATGGGGTTGGGCGCTAACGAAGGAGCTTGGAATGTTCTTTCTTCCGGTGGAGATGCGCTTACGGCAGTAGAACAAGGCGTTTGGATCCCAGAGGCCGACCCGAAAGAAATGACCGTGGGTTTGGGTGGATTCCCCGATCGGGAAGGAAGAGTTACCTTGGATGCTTGCGTGATGCGTGGAGATGGAGCTTGCGGAGCCGTGCTCGCCTTGGAAAACATTGTTCATCCGGTTTCCGTAGCTCGGGCTGTGATGGAGAAAACACCGCACGTGATTCTTACGGGAGATGGGGCTTTGCAATTTGCTCTTCAACAAGGATTTAAAAAAGAAAATCTACTTACTCCAGAATCGGAAAAAGCGTGGAAAGAGTGGTTGAAAAAAAGCGAGTACAAACCCATCATCAACATTGAAAACCACGACACCATTGGCATGTTGGCCATTGACCAAGCTGGGAAATTGGCTGGGGCCTGTACCACGAGCGGAATGGCTTTCAAAATGAGAGGCCGAATTGGAGACTCGCCCATCATTGGAGCCGGTTTGTTTGTAGACGAAGAAGTGGGAGGTGCTACAGCAACCGGCCACGGTGAAGAAGTTATACGCATCGCTGGAAGTCATTTGGTGGTGGAATTAATGCGACAAGGAAAATCGCCCGAAGCTGCCTGCAAAGAAGCCGTTGACCGGGTTTACAAACGACAAAAACATCGAATTAAAGACATTCAAGTTGGATTTATTGCGGTGAGTAAAGAAGGAGAATACGGCGCCTATTGCGTTCACAAAGGATTTTCCTATGCGGTAAAAACGGCTCAAAAAACCGAGTTGATCCCCGGCAAATACCTCATCGACTAATGATTGAGGTAGAAATTTGTTCCAATGGGTTTCGAAGTACCCAAGAAGCCGCCAAAGGCGGAGCCAAACGGGTTGAACTTTGCGATAATTTGGGAGAAGGTGGAACCACTCCATCGATCGGAACCGTAGAAATTTGCACGAAAATCCCAAAAATCGAAATCTGGCCCATACTACGTCCGAGAGGTGGAGATTTCCTCTTCCAATCTGAAGAAAAAGAAAGCATGCTTCGAGATGTTTTCTACCTCAAAAAATTACCCATTCAAGGAATGGTAACCGGTGCTTTGTTGAGCAATGGAGAATTGGACATCGCTTTTTTAAAAGCATTGATGAAAGAAGGACCAACTTTGCCTTGGGCATTTCACCGAGCTGTGGACATGAGCAGAGATCCATTGGAAACCGTGGAATCACTGGCATCTCTTGGTTTTATACGAGTTTTGAGTTCGGGAGGTTCGAACAAAGCGATGGATGGAATTGATTTGCTCACCGATTTGCAAAAATCATTTGGGAATCGAATTCAAATCATGCCGGGAAGTGGAATTGACGAAACGAATGTTGCCAAAATTCTTAAAGAAACTGGATGCAAGCACGTTCATGTTTCGCTACGAACGTCTGAAAAAAGTGAAATGACCTTCGAAAAAGAAGGAGTTTTTATGGGGAAACCCGATTTTGGTGGTGAATATTCTTACCAAAGAACGGATTCCGAACGGGTGAAAAATATTCTATCTTTGACAAAAAATATTTAAACATGAAAAATTGGATTTTAAATGGCTGTTTTGGAATTGGTTTAACAGCGTTATTGGCCTCTTGCGGTGGAGGTGGTTATGAAGTGACCATTGAGGCCACTGGAGCCAAAGAAGGTGATACGGTTTTGGTTCAATTGCCGGTGGCAGATTCATCTAGAATTGATACGGTTATTGCCGGTGCAGATGGAAAAGTGGTTTTGGAAGGAACCGTAGACGAACCATCTCGTTTCCAAATCATGTTTTTGAGAAAAGACGTTTCTTTTCCTCTATTTGTAGAAAACAGCCTTATGAACGTAAGTGGAAGTTTGGATTCTTTGGAGAAATTATCCGTTACAGGATCTCCTACCCACGATGTTTATCACCAGTACCAAGAATCGGTTTATAAAATTGAAAATCAAATGCAAGAATTGGGCATGTACTACCAAATGGCCCAGGAAAGCAGCAATTACGGATTGATGGATTCCATTGCTCGCATCGGAGAATCGTTGAATAACCAGCGGTTGAATAACATCAAAAGTTTCATTGGGAAGAATAAAAATTCCATCGTGGCAGCATTGCTTACGTATGAAAACTTCATGGATGCCACTCCCAAAGAAATGGAGCAATTCTACGCCGGATTTGGAGCAGATGCTCAAAAGTCCCGTTATGGCAAGAAAATTAAAGACTTGATTGATGCCTACAAAAGAACAGAAATGGGTGCTGTGGCACCAGATATCGAATTGCCCAACTTAAAAGGCGAAAAAATTAAGTTGAGTTCTTTGCGTGGAAAATATGTATTGGTAGATTTTTGGGCTTCTTGGTGCGGACCCTGCCGAAGAGAAAATCCAAATGTTGTTTTGGCTTATTCCATGTACCACGACAAGAATTTTGAAATTTATGGCGTGAGTTTGGACGAAGATAAAGCCGCATGGGCAGAAGCCGTTCAACAAGATAACTTACCATGGATTCATGTGAGTGATTTGAAGGGTTGGAGATGTGAACCTGCAAAGGTTTATGGAGTGAATTTCATTCCTCAAAACTTCCTTTTGGATCCCAATGGAAAAATCATTGCCAAGAATTTAAGGGGAGAAGAAATCGCGAAAGAGTTAGAAAAGCAGCTTGGGAAACCAGCGGTATAAACAAATAATAAAAAAGGGGCTGATTTCAACCCCTTTTTTTATTTCGTATTTCCTAGTCCACCGTCCACTTGAAGAACGGTTCCGGTCATCCACAAATTCGGTTGAAGAAGGAACTGAACGGCTTGGGCTAAATCACCGCTCTCTCCTACCCTACCCAATGGATGGCGTTTAGCAGAGGCCTCCATTTTTTCGGGTGTGCTTAACAAGGGCGAAGCCAAAGGTGTATTCGTTAACGATGGAGCTATGGCGTTCACTTTGATTTGGGCAGGAGCCCATTCTGCCGCCAAGGAACGCGTTAATCCTTCAACGGCCGATTTTGCGGCAGCGATCGATGCATGAAAACCCATTCCCATTTGTGCTGCAACCGAACTAAACAACACCACATTGGCTCCGTTGGCTTTCTTTAATTTGGGTAAACAAGCTTGTAAAACGTGAACGGCACCCAACACATTCACTTGAAAATCGTTTTGAAAATCTTCCATGCTAAAGCGATGAAAGGGTTTTAACAAAATGGTTCCCGGCGCATAAACAACCCCGTGCAACTCATCCGGCAACGCAGAAAAATCGAAATTGGGTTGAGTTGCATCAAAAGGAATGTGGGGCAATCCTTCAACCATTCTGCGTTGTGCGGTAAAGACTTGATGGCCTTCATTCACTAAAAAATTTGCAACTTCAGATCCAATACCGCTCGATGCACCTACCACTAAATAATTCATGTTTCTTTTCTTTCAGAAACACGAAATGAGCTAGAAATGTTTTATCCTCGAAATTGATCGAGAAGATCGCTTACGTTTTCAGCTTCGTCGGAAGAAATATTCTGGTATCCCAACATCAGTTCGTTGAAATCGGGTGAGATCATTTCTAAAAGGGAAAGTCCTTTTTCGGTGATGGAAATATCGTGCATTCGCCGATTGGTTTCATTGATTTTTCGTTCCACCAATCCTTTTTGCAAGAGTTTTTCCATCAATCGGGTGATGTTGCTGCTTTGGTCCAACATGCGAGACAGAACATCACCTGCGCAAATCGGCTGGGGAAATTGTCCGCGAAGGATGCGCAAAACGTTGTATTGCTGCGAGGTAAGACCGTGTTTTTTGAAAATTCGCTCAAACTTCAACTCAATGAATCGGGCTGTAAACATCACGTTTACCACCATTTTGTGGTAAGCATCTTCAAATTGACTTTGTTTGATTTCCTCTTCGATGCGCATGCCCCTATTGTTGTAGGTACAAATATACGACTATTTCAGGATTTGCTTCAACTGATGCAGGGTAAACAAAGCATCCATCGGTGTGATGGCATTGGGGTCGATTTGTTCGAGGGCTTTCCTTATTTCTTCCAGCTGTGGATCGGAGGTTTGAAAGAGGTTCATTTGCCACTCGGAAGATTTTTTTGAAACCGTACGTTTTCCATTTTGGCTGCGATGGCTTTCTAAATCGCGAAGGATATCTTCGGAACGCGCAACGACTTCGGCGGGAATACCGGCTAATTTGGCTACATGAATTCCGAAACTGTGTTCTGAGCCACCTCTTTGCAATTTTCGAACAAAAACTATTTGATTTCCCACCTCTTTTACGGAAACGTTGTAATTTTTGATTCGTTCGAACTGCCCTTCCATTTCATTCAATTCGTGGTAATGGGTTGCAAACAATGTTTTTGCTCGATGAATGGGTTGTTGATGCAGAAATTCGGCAATGGCCCAAGCAATGGAAATTCCATCGTAGGTGGAGGTTCCTCTTCCGATTTCATCGAGAAGGATCAAGCTTCTTGCCGAAATATTGTTCAAAATAGCGGCTGTTTCATTCATTTCAACCATGAATGTTGACTCGCCGAAAGCTTGATTATCGCTTGCGCCTACCCGGGTAAAAATCTTATCAACAATGCCCAATTTGGCAGAAGTGGCGGGAACGAAACAACCCATTTGGGCCATCATCACAATCAATGCGGTTTGCCGAAGCAAGGCCGACTTTCCTGCCATGTTTGGCCCAGTAATGATCATGATTTGTTGGGTTTCATGATCTAAAAAAACATCATTGGGAATGTAGTCTTTGCCGTGGGGTAAAAATTGTTCAATCACCGGGTGACGCCCACCTTTGATCTCCAATTCATACGACTCATCTACAGTGGGCTGTATGTATTTTCTTTCAACTGAAAGCTGAGCAAAGCCCAACAAAACATCTGCGGTAGCAATCACTTTTGCATTTTGCTGCAAGGCAGGAATGAACTGATTAACGAATTGAACCAACTCTTGGAATAGACGTGCTTCCAAGACTTCAATTTTCGATTGAGCCCCAAGAATTTTCTCTTCGTATTCCTTCAATTCAGGGGTAACGTAGCGTTCTGCGTTCACCAACGTTTGTTTCCTGATCCATGTTTCAGGCACTTTGTCTTTATGGGTATGAGTTACTTCCAAATAGTAACCAAAAACGCTGTTAAAGCTAATTTTCAAACTAGAAATTCCCGTTTGTTGGATTTCTCTTTGTTGAATTTGAATCAAATAATCCTTCCCTGAATTGGAAAGACTTCGCAGTTCATCCAATTCAGCCGATATTCCTTTGGAAATAACTCCACCTTTAACCAACTGAGCCGGAGCATCTTCGTTCAACCAGGTTTTTAAATGATGCAGGAATTCTGATTGATCGGTAAGTTGATTTGCCAAGGTTTTCACCTCTATTCCGTTGATTTCAGAAAGGCATTTTTGAACCTTTGGCAATAATTCAACCGATCTTTTCAATTGAACCAATTCCCGAGGATTGATTCTTCCGGTTGCCGATTTCCCAATGAGCCGTTCCAAATCTCCCATTTCTTGAAGAATTTCGGAAACCTGTTTGGACCATTTTTTATGCTGAATAAAAGAAGAAACGATGGAATGACGGAATCGAATTTGTTCCAAATCTTTCAATGGAAACAAGGTCCACTTCCGCAACATTCGTGCTCCCATGGGGGTTTTTGTTGCATCTAAAACCTCCACAAAGGACCGACCTTCCGATTGAGGGTTTTCCATCAATTCCAAATTCCGAATGGAAAAACGATCGAGGAAAAGGTAATCGAGGGGATGAATTTTTGAAATCCCTTTGAGGTGAGCCAAATTGGGATGCCGGGTTTCTTCGAGGTAATACAGAACAATTCCGCAAGCGATGATGGAAGCCACATCTTCCTCAATTCCAAACCCTTTCAAGGATTGGGTTTGAAAATGTCGGGTTAAACGTTCGTAGGTAAAATCGGTTCGAAAAGCCCAATCGTCGAGAGGATGGTGGTAATACCGATGGGCTTGCAATTGGGCGAGTTCGGCAGATTTTGATTTTGGGAAGATGATTTCTGCCGGTTGGTACGATTGAATGATGGCCTCGATGCTGGAAGGTTTTCCAGAAACAACCATGAATTCACCGGTAGAAACATCGGCCAATGCCAATCCAATTTCGTTTTCCCAGAATGAAAGTGCCGCGAGGTAATTATTTTTCTTGTGGTGAAGTAAATGATCGGACAGTGAGGTTCCAGGCGTAACCAATTCTGTTACTCCGCGCTTCACAATGGTTTTGGTTTCTTTGGGATCTTCGAGTTGTTCGCAAACGGCAACGCGTTGGCCCGCACGAACGAGTTTGGGCAAATAAACCTCCAAGGAATGGTGCGGGAAGCCGGCTAAAGCAACCTCGGTGGCAGATCCGTTTCCCCGTTTTGTTAGAACTATCCCAAGAATATCGGCTGCGAGAATGGCGTCCTCACCAAAGGTTTCGTAGAAATCACCGACGCGAAACAGCAAAATGGTCCCAGGGTGTTGGGATTTGATTTGCTCGTACTGCTCCATGAGCGGAGTTTTTCCACTTTTACCGGGGGATTTTGCCACAAGTTATTGATTAGGATGAAAAGGGGTGTTTAATACAGTTCCTTGATGATTTGGTCGATGGTGAGACCTTCGGATTCGGCTTTGTAATTGATGACTACGCGATGGCGCAAAATATTTACCGCTACAGCTTGTACATCTTCGATATCGGGTGAATATTTTCCGTGCAGGATGG
This sequence comes from Bacteroidota bacterium, assembly GCA_947459245.1. Taxonomy (GTDB): domain Bacteria; phylum Bacteroidota; class Bacteroidia; order UBA7662; family CANHCV01; genus CANHCV01. The sequence continues at coordinate 47,790 of CANHCV010000004.1, read as the reverse complement.
CATGGCATTTGGCTCCAAGCACCAAGTACTGACTTGCACGTGGACCGGCGCCCCAAGAAACGTATTTCTTTACCTTTTCGGTAGCGAATTCGCCATTGGGTCGGGTTTTATGAACCAATTTAACAGCGTATTCTAAAACCGAATCGTTGATAGGTACTCTTCTAACCAATTCTTGATATTCAAGAATTTCTTGAGCAGAGAGAACATTTTTTAATTCGGCCTTGTGATTGGAAGTGGTATCTCGAACTACTCGAACTTCATCGTGAAAATGAGGATAATCCAAGGAGATGTTCATCATGAAACGATCCAATTGCGCTTCTGGGAGCGGATAGGTTCCTTCTTGCTCGATGGGATTTTGGGTCGCCAAAACAAAAAATGGGCTTGGCAAAGCATACGATTTTCCAGCAACGGTTACTTTTCGTTCCTGCATCGCTTCGAGCAAGGCAGCTTGCGTTTTGGGTGGTGTTCGGTTAATTTCATCGGCCAAGACCAAGTTGGAAAACAAAGGTCCAGGGATGAATTTAAAATGTTTTTGCTCATCTAAAATCTCGTTTCCAGTAATGTCGGAAGGCATCAAATCTGGAGTAAACTGAATGCGTGAGAAGGATAAATCCAATACTTTTGATATGGTTTGCACCAAAAGGGTTTTCGCTAACCCGGGAACGCCTACCAATAAGCAGTGACCGTTGCACAGCACCGAGGTGATTACCGCATTGACGACGTCTTCTTGTCCGTAAATGGCTTTTCCGATTTCTTTTTGAAGTTCGGCGTATTTGGATTTTAGTTGATCTACTTGAGCTACGTCTGAGTTCATATTATTTTTCTACCGTAATTTTTGGAGTTCCGTTGTTGTGGCAAGAGTTGCATGCTCCATTTCCGATGGAGGACATCATGAATGCTTTTTTTCCTGTTGGGCCGGTCACCACAGGGAAAAGCCCCGTACCAAGAGGGATGTTTTTATTGGTATAAGCATTTCCTTCGTCATCCACGGGGAGGGAAATTACTTTCGAACCGCTACCGTTGGGTCCGGTAAAAAGTTCGAGGGTTGAACCGGGCAATATTTTGGTGGTCCCCGTTTGATAAACGGTTCCAGCAATGCTCCAAATTCCTTCTTTAGCGGCTTCCCGATCGCCGCCCTTCACGTGGCAAGACATGCAATTTTTCCCTGCATTGTGGCTTTCATCATCTCCAAATTCACTTTGGGTTAATTCGGGTGCAAACCAGGTATTGTTGATTCCTTTATCGGGCACGTGGGAACAGCCGATCGCTAAAAAAAATAGCACAAAAAGGGGAAGGAAAACCTTGAACATGTCTTTCAGTTTTTACAAAAATAAAACGCAAAAGTGGAGTTGCAGTTGCAAAATAAAAAAAGCCCCTAAATGGGGCTTTTTAATCGTTTCTAGTGAACTATTATTTTACAGTTACTTTTACAGCAGATGCGTTTTCAGCATCGTAATTGTTACCATTCTTTTTCCAGATGATGGCAGCAACTTTCAAATTTTCTTTTTTCCAAGTAGGATCAACATTCACAGTGTAAGTAAACTCTTGCTCTGCATCCATGGCAGTGCTTGTGATGGCTTCACCCCAAGCTGAAGAGCCTGCATTTCCGCGAATAACACCATCGTGATTAGGATTTGAAGATCCTGATTGAGTTTTTTGGATTCCGTTTTCTAGAATAAGTACTCCCAACTGGTAGTTACCTGATCCTGTTGCAAAAAATTTGGTTTTTGCTTTGATATTGATGGTTGATCCTTCTACGGTAGCAGAAACATAAACGTTTGCATTAGCGGCTTTCGCGTTAATGGTGTTCATGTTGTTGGTAGCCGTTGATTGGTTAGGATAGAAATTGAGGGTATTTCCATTTCCTGTTTGGAACATGTGAGGAATTCCATTCTGTTGGAAACGTGACATCAAATTGTTACCAATCAAATCACCAGCTGGAGAATTTAGACCATCGCTAGATTGAGAAGCAAGACAAACGATTTTGTCATCACCAATAGCTTCCAAGGCACGAAAAACAGGCTTTCCACTTGAACCACATGGACCACACCACGTAGCGCTTCTAGAAATCAAAAGAGTCTTTTGAGACTGAGGAATAGTGATGTTTTCTGTAACTTTTGCTTCTTTCGAGCAACTAGCTGCGAACGCGCCAACAGCCAACAATAGCATGATTTTTTTCATTGTATTTGGGTTTAATGATGCGCAATTTAGAAAACTGATTTCGGAATTGCAATAATTAATTCAAATTTGACGAATTATTTCTCAAAAAATTCTGTTTCATACCCTTCCATAGTTCGAACATTCATCACTTTACCTCCTTCAAGAAACAGGTATTGCCCCTTTATTCCAATTAATTTTCCAGTAACTTTCAATTCCTTTTCGAAATTGGTAGAAGAAACCTTTGCAGGAATTACCAATTGCGGGTAACGAATGATGCATGCTTCATTTTCAATGGGAAAATACTCTTGATAAACCTCCGGAAGAACCGTTTCCGCCTGATTAACCCCTTCCTTCAAGGCTTGAATATTGGGGCCACCTGCATGGGTTAACATGCGCTGCCAATGGGTTTTATCGGTAAAATAATCCTTCAAAAATACCTCAATTTCTCCGGCCAATTGCCGGTAAGGAACCTCGGCTATCACTTGAACGGCCTCGGCTCCTTGATCAATCCACCGGGTAATTCCCTGTGTTGTTCGCGTTACACCAACTTTGACCTCGGTTGCAAAAGCCAAATACACAAAATGGGGCTGAACGTGATGATTTTTCTCCCATTCCGGATCTCTCCCCAATCCTTCATGCCCCCTGCAAAGTTCAGGATGCAAAATGCATTCGGCATTCTCGGGGGCATTCTGAAAACAGGGGTAACAAAATCCCTGACTAAACGACTTATTCGTCTTTTTTCCGCAATTCTTGCAAAAAATACGACCCGTATGCTCAATGGAAATTTCTCTTCCTAAAAAATCATTCAACGGAATTTCACCTTCGGTAGTTCTCCAAAAATACTCCACTCTTCCACCCTCTTCTGGGAAATGAACTGTTCGCATTTTTCGGATGGAGCCAATCATGATAAATACCCTGAATTCAATCCATCCAACATAACTTTCACCAATTCATCCATTCCAAATTGATGATTCCATCCCCAATCTTTTCTCGCTTCTGAATCGTCGATGGAACCTGGCCAAGAATCGGCAATTTTTTGTCGGAAATCGGGAGTATAATCCATTTCAAATCCGGGAATAGCTTTTTTAATGGCTTCACCCAATTGTTTGGGAGTAAACGAAATGGCAGCGAGATTGTAGCTGGTTCGTTCTTTAATTTGTTCAGAAGGGGCCTCCATCAATTCCAAAGTTGCTCGGATGGCATCATCGATGTACATCATGGGGAGAGGAGTTTCTGGACCTAGAAAACAAGAAAATTTCTCTCCTTTCAGTGCTTTGTGAAAAATATCGATGGCATAATCGGTGGTACCACCACCGGGTAAGGTTTTGTAACTGATGATGCCCGGGTAGCGAAGGCTGCGAACGTCTAATCCGTATTTTTCGAAATAGTAGCGGCACCACAGTTCCCCCACTTGTTTGCTCATTCCGTAAACGGTATTGGGATCCATCACCACTTGCTGCGGGGTTTGAACCCGAGGCGTATTTGGACCGAATGCGGCGATGGAGCTCGGCCAATACATGCGATGAATTTTGTGTTTAACCGCAGCTTCCAACACCACCAACAATCCCCGCATGTTGATGTCCCATGCCCAAAGGGGATTTTGCTCACCACGAGCTGATAAAATGGCAGCCAAATGATAAATCTGCGTAATTTGATGTTTTTCAAGGATTTGATCCAAGGTTTTTGCATCGGTTGCGTCTAGGATTTCAAATGACCGTTCTTTATCGGGAAAAGCATTTCGAATATCGGAGCAAACCACTTTGGCGTTTGGGTATTTACGTACAAGTGCGTCGTACAATTCAGAGCCCAATTGGCCTTCTGATCCAATAATGAGTACATTCATGGAATTCAATGAATAAATTGTTTAACTTTTTCTAGCGATTCTTCCTTGGCCTCATCCAAGTTGGCATTCACAATGATGGTGTCAAAACGATCTTCAAAAGTCAATTCATGTTTCGCTTTCGCCAAACGCAATTGGATTTTTTCTTCTGTTTCGGTATTTCTAAATCTCAGTCGAGCTTCTAAATCTTGCTCAGATGGAGGTTTTACAAAAACGGCCAAGGCCTCAGATCCAAAATACTCCTTCAAATTTAATCCGCCAACCACATCAACATCAAAAATCACTACTTTTCCTTCTTCAAAAATTCGATCCACTTCACTTTTCAAGGTTCCGTAATAATGATCGGGATACACCTCTTCCCATTCCAAAAAATCGTTGGATTGAATGTGTGCCCGAAACTGTTCGGGAGAAAGGAAAAAGTAATCCTTCCCGTGAATCTCGTGGTCCCGTTTTTCACGGCTTGTAGCCGAAACAGAAAACTGAAGTACGGGGAGTTGTTGCATTAAATGTTGAACGAGCGTTGTTTTACCTGCCCCTGAAGGAGCTGAAAAAATAATGGCTTTTCTTTTCATAAAATATTGAGCACTTGTTCTTTAATCTTCTCCAGTTCATTCTTCATTTCAACCACTTTTTGTTGAATTCCAAAATGGTTTGCCTTGGAACCCAGGGTATTGATTTCGCGCCCCATTTCTTGTGCAATAAAACCCAATTTTCGTCCAGCTTGCGGTTCATTGATGTTTTCCTGAAAGAAATTCAAGTGTTGATTCAAACGCTGTTTTTCTTCAGAAACATCCAACTTTTCAAGGTAATAGATCAGTTCTTGTTCAAATCGCTCCTGGTCAAAAGCGGCTTTGGTTAAGCGATCTTTCACCCAGGATTCGAATTTTTCCTTCATCAAAGCAATGCGTTCAGCATCCAATGCTTCAATTTGATGCAAATTGGATTGAATTTCTCGAACACTGTTTGTGATGGCTTTCTGGGTTTCCATTCCTTCTTGAAAACGAAATTGATTCAAGGAATCACATGCTTCATGAACCGCCGAGATGAACACTCCTTCATCTTCTTCATCGGAAGAAAGTTGTCCGGAAAAAACTTCTGGCATTCGGGAAATGATGCTTAAGTAATCGACCTCCTTCAACGAATGCCCATCCGCAAAACTCTTTAGCTGATTTAAATAACTGTTTGCCAATTCTTTATTCAGACTCACTTCAACGTTTGAATCAGATTCAAGATGAATCAAACACGTAATTTTTCCACGTTGATTTTTGGCAGAAATGGCTTGCCGAACGTGAGCTTCCAAATTAGAAAACTCCTTAGGCAAGCGAATGGTTAAATCCATTTGTTTGCTATTGAGCGCCCTTAATTCGATCGTTACTTTTCCCAATTTCGTTTGGGCGCTCGCCGAACCGAATCCGGTCATGGATTGCATCATAGGTTTTCTGTTTTTGGAGAAAACAATTCTTTCAATTCGGGTGCATCTTCCGGTTTGATTTTCCCGGCGATCAGCAAGCGAAGTTGCCTTCTTTTCAAAGCATCCTCAAAACGGTGTTGATCTTCTTCTGTTTCGGGTTGAATGGGAGGAACAGCAATGGGTGTACCCAATTGATCCACGGCAACAAACGTGTAATATGCTTCGTTGCACTTTACTTTTCTTCGGGTTGGGATGTTTTCACAAGTCACCCGAATGAAAACCTCCATGGAAGAAGTAAAGGCACGGGTAACCCAAGCTTCGAGGGTAACAACGTCGCCCAGTTTTACGGGCTCTTTGAAAGAAACCGAATCGACCGATGCGGTTACCACTACTCGACCGGAATGTTTCTGGGCGGCGATGGCAGCGCAAATATCCATAAAATGCAACAAACGGCCGCCCATCAAATTGTTTAACACGTTGGTGTCGTTCGGCAAAATCATTTCGTTCATTACCGTGAACGAATCGTTCGGTTTTTTGGGTGCCAGCATTTTTTTGTATTTTGTGCAAAGTTACCATGAAAAAGACGGAAAAAAACGCCTCTACCGAAACAGGACGTTCGGCGGAGGCATTTGCAGAACTTTATTTACTGCAAAAAGGACATCTTATCCTTCAAAAAAACTTCCATTACTCTACCATTGCCGAAATTGATCTCGTTTCCAAAGATCAGAACACCTTGGTTTTCACGGAAGTAAAATCGAGAAAACCTTGGAAAAACGCCCACCCGGAAAAGGCCGTAAATTCGCTCAAGCAACGCAAAATCACCCAAGCTGCACGGCATTATTTGCGAAAATTTCCCCATCCCGATGAAATTCGTTTCGATGTAATTTCCATCATTACCCATCCTGAAAAAGCATGGGAATTGGAACATTTTGAACACGCTTTTGTGCCCGTTGAATATTATTGAATATCTTGCACGTTGGTATGGTACTAACGGTAGTCATTGTCAATTACAACGTCAAATACTTTCTAGAGCAGTGCTTGAGAAGCGTTTTTGCTGCTACCCAAGATTTGGAAGCGGAAGTTTTTGTGGTAGACAACAACTCATCGGATGGGTCGGTGGAATGGATCAAACTCCAATTCCCTCAAGTTAAACTCATTGCAAATCAGAACAATGTTGGATTTTCCAAAGCCAATAATCAAGCCATTCGCTTGGCGAGGGGCGAATGGGTTTTATTGCTTAATCCCGATACGATTGTACCAGAAAATTGTTTTAAAGAAATTTTGAGTTATTGCCAGGAGCATCCAAAACTGGGTGGACTTGGGGTAAAAATGCTGGATGGTTCGGGCGTTTACTTGCCAGAATCCAAGCGAGGACTACCAACGCCCGAGGTTGCTGTTTACAAAATGACAGGACTCTCTAAATTATTTTCGGAACATCCGCGTTTTGGGGCCTATTACCACGGAAATTTATCGGAAACCATGCCCCAAAAAGTAGAGGTATTAGCCGGTGCTTTCATGTGGATGCGAAAATCGGTCTTGGATGAAATAGGTTTATTGGATGAAACTTATTTCATGTACGGTGAAGACATCGATTTGTCGCATCGCATTCGATTAGCAGGTTACGAAAATCATTACTTCCCCTACACCCCCATCATTCACTACAAAGGAGAAAGTACTCGAAAAGAGAGTTATAGTTATGTAAAAGCCTTTTACGGAGCCATGATCATTTTCGCAAAAAGGTACTTTACCAAAGGGCAGGCCTTCCTCCTCTCCACCTTGCTCTATCCGGCCATCATTGGCAAAGCCATTTGGGCCTATTTATCGCACAGGATTCAAAAAAGCTTGCTCCCTTTGTTCGATTTTTCGCTCCTTTGGACCCTTTTTTATTTTTTAGAAGGATATTGGGAGCGAAACATCAAAGAAATGGATGGGGTTCGCTACCCCGATGTTTTTCTGTTTGGATTTGTTCCGGCTTACATTTTCGTTTGGTTGCTTTCGATGTATTTTTCAGGAGGATACGATCGTCCGTTCAAACCTTGGAAATTGCTTCGAGGATTGGCCGTGGGAACAACCATCACGTTAGCTGCCTACGGATTATTGGATGAGTCGGTTCGATTTTCGAGAGGAATGTTGTTGGTTGGAGCACTCGTGGGAGGCATTGGCCTCATTGGCTTCCGATGGCTGTTGATTAGAATTGGTTTAGGCCAATGGAAAAACGATTCTCAAACCGATTTAAGAACCATCATGATTGGCTCGGAAATGGAAGTTGAACGCGTTTTAGGCCTTCTTCAAAAAGCCAATTCCTCCATTCGTTATTTAGGCTACATCAATCCTTCTTCTGCAACCCATGGCCTCGGCAATTTCCTTGAGCTACCCAAAATTGCATCTGACTTACAACTGGAGCAAATCATTTTTTGTGGCGCGTCCCTTTCCAATACTAGCATCATTCAAAGCATGGAGCAATTGAAAAAGAAATACGTCTTCAAAATTGTTCCCAAAGAAAGTTCATTCATCATTGGCTCTCAATCGGTTGAAACACCTGGGGTATTGTACAGCAAAGATTTCAATTTGGCTTATTTCTCCCCCTCAAATCAACGAAACAAACGAATTTTAGACCTATTGATTTGCCTTTTTTTCTTCTTCACTTTTCCTTATTTTCTAATTTCGAAAAGAAGAAACCTCATTTTTACCAACCTACTTTCCGTTTTCCTCGGTCGGAAAACTTGGGTAGGAGTTCCGATTCCTAATCCAGGAAAAAACAAAAATTACGTGTTCAATTATTCCGAAAGCAATTTTGAAAAAATTGAAGAAGCGTTAAAAAACGAGTATTTAAGGCACTGGAATTCCAAAATGGATATCAAAAGATTGATGCGCTAATTTCAACATTGTTGAAAAGAGGTTGTGCAATTGTCCATTTTAGGAGAATTTTAACGTCTACTTGCAGATGGCTTATTGATTCAATGCGCGCTTTTCTCGTTCTTGTGGTATGCTTTGTAGATTCTTTTTACTCCTTTGCGCTTTTTGCTTATCCCAATTCAGTTTTGCGGGAGATCCACCTGTTCCGCTTCATCCTGAGACCATTTATTTAAACTCGCTTCAACCCTTTGATTCTGCAACGCATCAAAAAATAGATCAGTATTTCAAGCGATTGCACCAGTCGGGGCATTTCAATGGAAGTGTTGTTTTATTTAACGATGGGCAGGTATTTTGGAATTCTTACGGTGTTCGCGATTGGAGAACCTTGGATTCTTTGAATTTAAACACCTCCTTTCAATTGGCGTCGGTGAGTAAAACCATTACTTCTTCCGCGGTGATGATCTTGGTAGAACGCGGGATTATTTCGCTTTCCGATACTTTGCCCCAGTTTTTTCCTGGTATCCCCTACCCCAAAGTAACCGTAGAAATGCTTCTCAATCACCGCAGTGGCTTACCCGATTACCTGAATTTCCTTCCAAAAAGCTACAATGGAGGCGAGCCCATAACCAACGAACAATTGGTTCAGTACATGGTTGAGAAGAAACCCGCTCCCTACACCAAACCCGGTCAGTTTTTCCGTTACAACAATACCAATTACGCGTTATTGGCTTGCATTGTTGAACAAGTTACCCAAGCTCCTTTTGAAGATTTTGTGGATCAGGAAATTTTTGAGCCCATTGGCATGTACAATTCTTTCATTTTCAGAAATGGATATGCACCGAGAACCGAAAATTCAGCCATCGGATTCAGTGGAAAATATGCCCGAAACGATAAATTGATTGATGGAATTGTTGGAGACAAAGGCATTTATGCCTCGGCCCTTGACTTGCTGAAATTCCACGTTGCCTTAGAAAACAACTTTCTGTTATCGGATTCGATTCAGCGGAAAATGTACGCAGGAAGTCCGGAAATGAAGGGAATAAAAGACTACGGTTTGGGATGGCGACTTTTTAAAGATGGAAGTGGGATCGTTTACCACCGCGGTTGGTGGAACGGCTTTAAAAATAATTTCCTCCGCATCCCCAAAAGAAATGCGTGCGTTATTGTTTTGAGCAACAACGATCAAACCCGCCCCATGGACATGGCTCAGATGTTTCGATTGATGGGCATTGATATCAGCGAACGAGAATTTGATTTTTAATGATTCAGCTTCAACCCGTTTTTCTAACCGAACCCCGAATGGGCAAATACCGAAGATTTCGGGAGATGCTGAGCTTTTTGCATTTAGGCGTTAATGCAGAATTGCAATGGGAGAAAATTGTTCACGAAATAGAAACCAATGCTTTCGCTAGGGATAAATTCCTCGAAATGATGCATTGGTTTTTAGACCATACCGAATTTCAGTGGGCATTCGCTCAAAATGGAATTCTTGGATACGAAGGATTTTGGTCGGAATTGAACAAACGTTTTGGTTCAAAAATCATTGCTCCCGTGTATTCGCCCAACTCTTTGGACGACCACCTTTCCAAAATCCTCCTTGCCAAAGATCGAGCGATCATAAAACACGTATTTACCCACGGAAATCTCCGGGAATTGTTCCAAAAACTTCGATTTTTCGACTCCATTCCTGAAGGCATCCGCTTAAAAATGCGGGGAGAAATTCGCGACGCATTGATCATTTTAACCACTCGCTTAGCGTCAGAAGGGCTATTGCCTGAAGTTATCGAGAAACTAAAAATTGAGAATGAAGTTCTTTCTCCCATGGTGCAACTTCAACACCAAATGCATCATTTCCTTACCGAAGAAGGTAGAACGGAGCCCAATTACATTTTGGTTTGGGAAAACATTGCCGAGGTTGAACTTCAATTGAAACAACTTCAACGGCACAAAGACCAGTTTGGAATTTCGTTACGAATGGCATTTACCTTGAAGCGGATGGAATTGGAGATTTCTAGAATTCGCCAACTGCTTCTTATTTACCATCAACCAAAAGATCCCAATGCCCAAGAGGCGATGTTTCATTTGGTTCAGTCCCTTCTGAAAAACGAATTTGAGAAAAAACACATTCGCCCCATGTTGGAAGACACCCTGAATGTGCTTGCCTACAAAATTGTTGAACAAACCTCGCGAAAAGGAGAAAATTTCATAGCGGTTGGCAGAAAAGCATGGTTCGCTATGCTAAAAGCTGCCATGGGAGGCGGATTTATCGTTTCCATCATGGTTCTAACCAAAACCTTGCTTCATTTTCTTCACGCCCCACCGCTCATTGAAGCATTGCTATTCAGTTTCAATTATGGACTAGGATTCACCATAGTTCAAACATTTGGATTCACCATTGCCACCAAACAACCTTCCATGACAGCCAGTACTTTGGCAGGGGCTATTCGTAAAAACTCAAGTTTAGAAAACATCAAGGTAGATTTTACCCGGTTGGTGAAGCGGATTTCGAGCACCCAAACGGTTGCATTGATTGGGAATTTGATGCTGGTAGGCCCTTTCGCTTATTTGTGGGCATATTTATGGAAAATTCAAACGGGAAGTTCCTTGTTAACTCTTGAAGAAGCGGAAATTACGCTCAAGAACAACCACCCGTGGGAATCGGGATTATTCTTTTATGCCATCCTTACGGGTGTTTTCCTCATGCTGTCGGGATTGATTGCCGGCTTTGTAGAAAACAAAATGAACTACGACCGATTGCCGGCAAGGATCAAAAACAGTTTGGCTTTCAAGCAATTGTTCGGTGTAAAAAGGACCATCAAAATCTCCAATTATATTGAACACAACCTTAGCAACTTGGCGGGTAACTTCTCGCTAGGGTTTTTCCTAGGAACAGCTTCTTTCTTCGGACTCATCCTCGGTCTTCCCATCGATATTCGACACGTAACCTTTGTTTTTGGAAACATTGGTGTTGCATTTCAAAGTTTGGATAACCAATTGCCGAACAACTGGCACATCTGGCATTTTGTTTTGGGAGTGCTTGGCGTTGCTACCATCAATGTGGTTTTCAGCTTTGGATTAAGTATGTTGGTAGCCGTGCGAAGCAGGGGAATCAAGTTCGGAGAAACACCAGGGCTTTTTCGACACGTCATTTGGACCATACTCAAAGAGCCCTGGTCGTTCATTCTTCCCAAAAAATAATCGTTATTTCACCAACAAATCCCAATAAAACTTGGGTTTGCGCAACTGCTGCCGGAGATCTACATCTTCAAACATGCAAATCAGCGTTTCTTTCAGAAGCGGACTATTATTTGCTTTCCTAACAACGGCATTGAATAACCAGGGAAAATCCAACGACCGTTGAAGAAAGTCGCTTACCCGTAATTCATCGCCCAAACTCCGGTAAACCCGTTGCTGGTACCTCGAAGGAAGCGATGCCCATGACCCATTTTCACAACAATCTCGTATCAGTTCGGCGGCCATCCAACCCGATTTCATGCCATTCCCAATGCCTTCTCCGGTAAATGGATCAATCAACGCAGCCGCATCGCCCAACAGTAAAAATCCGTCTCCTGCGATGGTTTGTTGCTTGGAACCCATCGGCAAACCCCATCCTTTGGGCATTTCCAAGGCCTCGGCCTGTTGAAAACGATCTTTGAATTGGGGATGTTCTTGAATGATTCGATCCAATTCTTTTTTCAAATTCACCTTCCCTTTGCTCACCCGATCGGATCGCATTCCCAAACCTACATTGCAGGTTCCATCCGCCATAGGGAAGATCCAAAAATAACCGGGAAGTAAATCCTTTAAAAAATGGAGTTCAATGTAATTTTCTGAATGGCATTGGGTAACGCCTCTCCAGTATTGCCGAATGCCCGCTGAAAAATGTCGGGGCTCCTTTCGGTAATCGGCTAAAGACTTTGCAACCACGGATCGCTCACCTTCGGCACCGATCACCCAATCTACCTCCATCGTTTCCATCAATCCATTCTTCTTCAATTCTAAAACTACACCATTGGGACCTTTTTGAATGCCTACCAAGGACGTATTGGTTCGAATCTGAGCAAAAGTTGATTGCGCTTTCTGAAATAAGTAATGATCGAAATCCAACCTCTTGGAAACGAATCCAACTGGCAAATCATCTTCTTTTTTATCTTTTTTGAAAGGAATATCGAGCTTTTTCCCGTTTGGCGCAGTGAATGAAATCCCCCAAGTATCGGTAAACCCGGCTTTTGAATGGAGATCTTCCACTGCTTGGGAGTCCATTTTCCGAAGAATATGCAATGCTTTTCCGCTGATGGCATCTCCGCATATTTTATCGCGCGGAAATTCAGCGGCATCAATTAGAACATGGGGAATTTGAAATCGAGATAGAAAAAATGAACACGTGCTACCCGACGGACCAGCACCAATGATGGCTATCCGCGGGAGGGATTTCATTTTAGTTTGGCTTGAATGGCTTGAAGCACTTCGGTTTGTCCGGGACTGCTTCGGTGAATAAATACCACCAATTTAGCATTTTCCGGTTTTATTTTGGCGGGAAGCGATTCCTCGTAAACCTTGGTAAACACCCTTCCCGCATTTTGATCGGGCAGGTTCAATGGGGTACCCAAAGCAGGTGTAAACATGGTTCTTAAAACGTGCTCTTGTTCGTAGGTGGAGTTGTAAGTGCCATCAGGCATTTTTTGCTCGGCTTCAATTTTATCTTCCACCACCATTACACTCAAATTCAGTGCACCAGAAACGGGTTGGGTAAACTTCCCTGTGATGGCAAACGTAACCGTTCGATTGGAGGCATTGTAAGAAATTTGACCCAAAGAAAGATTGATGGGCGTTGAAGTGGTCAGTTGGCTATCGACCAAATTTTTCCAAAAAGGAAGGGCCACCAACAAGTTGGGTTGAGAATCGAATTTACGTCGATTGATGCCTGCAGAAGGTTGTGCTTGGAACCCTAAATAAGTAATGATGTCTTCTCCAAATTGGGTTTTCAAGGTGTCCTCACCAGCTTTATGTGGATTGGCGAGAAAACCGTTATGGATTCCTACCGCAACAATTCTATTCGGATAAATGGAATCAAAAAGCTTGATAGCAGCATCGCCCTTCGGGCAATTATTGCACTGAACTCCGGTTGACTTTTCTACCAAAACATTTCTTAACTGAGGCGATTCTACAGGACCAACATAAGTGGTATCTTTCAAACTACCTTTCGATTGATCATAGGGTAATGGAATTTCGGAACACGAAGCGATGCTTCCCAAAATTGCCATTCCAAAAAAGAACTTCTTCATGTTAAAACGTTGAGGTTAAGGTAAAACGAAATCCATTGAATGCGGGTTCAACCCTACAAACGCCACCGTTGCAAACCACGCCTTGAACTTGCTTAACGTATCCACCAGCTAAACGGTTTTTACCAAAATTCACTGCACCAAAAATGGTGTAATAATGAATTCGTTCGTTAGCTCTTGGATTCCCATAATTCCACATATCCATAATGGAAAAGCTGTATTTCGGCGCAATGTTGTACTCCAGCAATCCCCACCACCATGACCCAAGATCTTGTTGTGTAGACATGTGAGATAGTTCCATGCGAAGCGACTTTTTCCGATCAATTTTGTAAGTAACGTCGATGTAAGGAGTAACAGCACGAACCAATTTATCGGTCGTATTTCCGTTGGTACCGGGAATTTCTTGTTTTTGATACACCCCAAAATTATAATTGAGGTATTGAACACCGTAAACCGCTTTGACTTTCGTTCCAATTTTCGACTTCACTTCCAAATAAACCTCTCGGTACAGCAATTGATTCCTTAAATCGGTGCTTTGAGCGAGATTAACAGCAACATCGTGTTTTTTATTCAAGCGTTTTGAAACGTCGATTTGAAAACCTTGCTCACCGATCAATTGGGTTGCAGGGGCATAACGACTAGGCAATCGGTAAGTATTCATTCTGGCAATGGGAGGCAGAAAGGAAACCAAGCCATTGTTTAGAATTTCATTCGGAGACGTGCGAAAATCGAAATGATCGGTTCGTTTGAATTGAGCCGTAACCCCTAATCCCGGCTTGGAATAACTAACCGAGCCGAAAAGTACGGTGCCGGGTTTATTCACAAGAATGTTTCTTTGCGTGTAACTTACATTCCCTGATCCATCCACCAACGTATCAATTTTATTATCGTTCATGGCTTCACGGGTTTTAAAGTTTGCCTCTCCCTGAAAACTAAAGTTTTTGTAATCGGCTTGAATTCCACCGTTGTAAATCCACACGTTTCTTCGAACGTCAAATCGTTCTTGAAGAGCTTGTAAATTCACATTATTCAAAATGGTTTGAGCATCAGAATTATCCATAACGCGGTTAACCACCGAAGTGTACGCGTTGAATCTGAAATTTTCAGAAAGTTGAAATTCTCTTTCGGTAAAAACCCCGCTGATGGCCGGTTGATACGTTCCAAAAAGAAATTTCTGCTTACCCGTAAATGCCTTCATGCTCCATTTATCGGAAAACTGGTATTTTGCCCGCATTCCCATAATGGCATAATCCAAATTTTGGCCGCGCTGTTCGTAAGCCCGGAAAGCAACTCCAGAACCAAATTGCTCGTAGAAATAACCTGCAGTAATTTCAAGGTTATCTGTTTTTTTCTGAACAAACCAATAGCCTAATCCCTGTCCGTTGTACGCCGCTTGCGGATTCCTTAAACCACTGTTTTGAAACAAATCGTAACGAATACCGAAGGTGTAGTCATCATGTCGGTAATTCATCGTTAGCCAACCTTCAGTGGATGAAAGTTGCTGGTAGTATTGGGGAGGAATTACGTTTCCATTGGGGAAAATTGCTGAATCCAGAATAAAAAAGTTCTGGTTTACTTGTAAATCTCCACTTAACTGAGCGGAAGATGCAAGGCCAATCCAAAGGAAAAGGAAAGAGAGGACAATTTTTCTCATTAGGAAATAAGGTCAAAACCGGTATATGGAACTAGGCAAGATGGGATTCGAATTCCTTCCGGGGTTTGGTTATTTTCCAAAAGAGATGCCACGATGCGAGGCAATGCGAGGGCCGACCCATTCAGGGTGTGCACCAATCGCGTTTTACCGTCCTCGCCTTTGAATCGGCACTGAAGACGATTGGCTTGGAACGATTCAAAATTAGAAACGGAACTCACCTCAAGCCAACGTTCTTGGGCTGCAGAATATACTTCCATGTCATACGTCATGGCTGATGCAAAACCCATGTCTCCTCCACACAACAAAAGCGTTCGGTAATGCAATCCCAATTTCTCCAACAAACCTGCAACGTAATTCCTCATTTCCTCCAACCTGCTGTATGAATTTTCGGGATGATCCACCACCACAATTTCAACCTTATCAAACTGATGCAAGCGATTTAACCCTCGAACATCTTTTCCATAACTACCTGCTTCTCGACGAAAGCACGGAGTGTATGCAGTAAGTTGAATGGGGAAGTCGGATTCTTTTAGAATGGTATCTCTAAAAATATTGGTAACAGGAACTTCAGCGGTAGGAACCAAGTAAAGGTTATCCAAACCGATGTAATACATTTGGCCTTCTTTATCGGGCAACTGACCGGTTCCATATCCCGAATCTTCGTTCACTACAATTGGAGGCTGAACTTCTTGAAAACCGGCCTTTTCCGCCTCATCCAAAAAGAAATTGATCAAGGCACGTTGCAAACGAGCACCCTTTCCTTTGTAGAGCGGAAACCCTGCGCCGGCAATTTTCACTCCCGTTTCGAAATCGATCAAATCGTACTTTTTTGCTAAATCCCAGTGTGGTATAGAACCTTCTGGAACCGATGGCAAACCGGGCATGGCAAAAGCGATTTCATTTTCTTCGGGAGTTTTTCCGATTGGAACACGTTCTGCCGGAGCGTTCGGAATAGTTAAAAGGATTTGTTTGATTTCCATTTCCTTGGAAATCTTTTTTTCTTCGATGTCCTTCGAAGTCATCTTCAACTGAGCAACTTCTTGCTTTGCAGCTTCGGCATCTTCCTTTTTTCCATCCTTCATTAACGCACCAATGGATTTAGCCAATTCATTTTGTCGGGCGAGATTGGTATCCAATTGCAATTGAATGGCTTTCCGTTGATCATCCAAAGCAATGACTTGATCCAAATCGGCGGAAAAATCTTTGGATCGACGAGCAAGACGTGCTGCGATGAGGTCTTTTTGTTCTCGAATGGTACGAATATCTAACATGGGTTCCGGTTATCTTACAAAGTTACTTTTTTGCATGGAATATGCCAAAAAAAAAGTCCCAACCGAAGTTAGGACTTTTTAAGTTCGTCGGGGTGGCAGGATTCGAACCTACGACCTCCTGCTCCCAAAGCAGGCGCGATACCGGGCTACGCTACACCCCGAACGTTTAGGGTGTGCAAAGATAAAAAAAAATCATAAAAGTCAACCCTTTTCAACCAATTTTTTTATTCGATCCAAGACTGTTGATGGTTTTAAGTACTGCATGCACGACTTGCCTTGGGAGCAAGTTCCGGCATAAAAACAGGTGCAATCGTGCTCAGGCTCAACAAGAAACCCATTTCCAAAAAGATCGAATTCGTGCTTATTGAAAATGTTATTCATCAGAACAATTTTTTTCTGCAAACCCAACGCCAAGTGCATCGACATGCTTACTTGAGTAACTACAACATCGCATTGGTTCATTAAATTGATGTATTGTTGAAGGGAGAAATGCCCCAAATACATTGCACCGGTTAGCTTTTGCAACTCAACGTTATTGGGATGTTCTTGTTCTCCACCCAAGAGCAGCGGTTGAAAACCTGCATTTTCAATTTGTCGACATAGCTCCACCCAATTCTCATTGTCCCAAAGTCGGGTTGGCCATCGGGCCCCAACTCCGGTATTCAATCCAACAATGGGTTTCCCCACGGTTAAACTTGGCCATTCGTACCCTTTGTCGGAATGATTATCGAGCAAATACTTTTCTCCTGCATATTCCAATCCGCAAATGGCGAAAATCTCCTCGCAATAACTGAGGGTATTGGCTTTGCTTACATCATCGAACAAACCCGTGTGGTATTTGTGGTAAGCCTTAGAATCAATGGGTTGAACAACATTTTTTTCTAAGATGAACCCAAATTTCTGGTCGGCTGAAATGCGTTTCAAAAGAGAGCCAGCCTCCTTGTCTTTATCCAAATTGATGGCCACATCGAAATGGCATCCTTCCAAATAAACGATGGATTTCAATTCAAAAGGCAAGATCTCTTCAATTTCTGAAGAAGGTAAAATGGCGGGACTTAACGTGAGCCAAGTGATTTTACAACCAGGATACCGCTGCCGCATCCGTGTTACCAGTGGCGTTGTCCGAATAACATCGCCCAATGCGCCAAGCTTGATGATCAATATGCGTTGAGAAACGGGATCGTAATCGCCACAATTGCCGCAATGAGCTCCTGTTTTTTTATGAGGCTTGCAAGGAAGGTCACCGCGCAAGTGTCGGCAATCGGCGTGGTAAAAATCGGGCTTATTCACTGTAAACATTTATCAAATTAGGGCTGTACGTACCAAAGAAAATCGGGTTCTTGCTGTGCCGCCTCCATCCACGAACGAGCTTCAGGATAGCGAAAGGCGGCAATTCCACCGGGTTGAAAAGAAAGAATTGGGGTTTGGGTGCTCAACATCCCAGCCAAATTGGATATTCCAGGATTGTGAGCAACAACCAACAGATGGTTGGCTTCTGGATTGGCCTCCATGATGCAAAAGAATATTTGATCTGGAGATGCATTCACCAATCGTGTTTCAAATTCAATGATTTCATGTTTTAAACCCATTCCATGAACTAAAATTCCTGCAGTTTTTTGGGTGCGCTCTGTGGGTGAACACAGAACCAAATCAAACTGAATGGCTTTTTCAAGTAATATTTGAGCTTCGTGCGCAATATCTGCTTCCCCCTTCTCCGATAGTTTCCGAGAAAAGTCGGCCTGACCCATTTCTGCAGAAAGGGCTTGTCCGTGACGCATTAAATAGAGGGTTCTCAAAATTAGGTTTTGAACAAAAGTAACTACATTTGCTTCAATGCACCAAAAAAGCGTTTCAATTTTCTTGACTGCTTGGTTTGCCTTGTGGTTACTTGCCCTCATTACCTGGGGGAACGAGTCGGTTTTTCTTTATTTCAATCACCTCTTCTCCCCCATTCCCGAATTTTGGAAATGGATTACTTTTTTGGGCGAAGGTTGGTTGATTGGAATCCTTTCCATCCTCGTGATGTTTTGGAAAGGCTGGAAACAAGGATTGTTCTTGGGACTTGCACCTTCGGTTGCGGGGTTGGTTGGACAGTTTTTCAAAAGGGTTGTTTTCCCCGAAAGCGATCGTCCAAAATTGCATTTCGAAAAAATGCATCGGGCGATTCAATTGCCGCAGCATGTTGAAGTTCATCTTCATCATTCCTTCCCTTCCGGACACACCATTGGGGCATTCGCTTTTTTTTATCTATTAACCTCTTTTGTCCCTTCAAAATCAGCTACCCTCTTTTTACTAATTTTAGCTTCATTGGTAGGATTTTCTCGAATTTTCCTTGCACAACATTTTCCAATGGATGTTGTTGTTGGGTCATTCATCGGTATTTTGGTGGCAGAAATTTGGAAGCGAATCATCCCTCAAAAGTGGGTTGTGAACAACGAGTGAAAAGGGAAAAAGCTTTTCCCCTTACCTTTGCAAAAAATTCCCTTTTCCATGTCGAATTCCATCGATTTTCAAGTGATCAATGAAGTAAAAGGATTGATCATGGACGCCACCCGTAGCGCCAATTCCGGACACCCCGGTGGGGCCTTTTCCTCCGCCGATTTTGTGAGCATCCTCCACATGGATTATTTGCGATTTGCTCCAAAATATCCAAAATGGCATAACCGAGATCGATTTATCCTTTCGGCAGGACATGAATCCATGCTTCAATATTCCATGTTGCACTTGATGGGTTTGTTGGAAATGAAGGAAATTCAGAATTTCCGACAGTTGGGAAGTTTAACTCCCGGACACCCCGAAGTTCACCTCACTCCCGGTGTTGAAGCCACTACGGGGCCATTGGGCCAAGGCATTTCCATGGCAGTTGGTATGGCCATGGCTGAAAAGCATCAAGAAGCGGTTTTAGGTTCTGAAATTCTTAAAAACAAGGTGTACGTTTTGGTGGGTGATGGAGACCTTCAAGAAAGCGTAGCCATCGGGACTGCCGCGATTGCCGGACACCAGGCGTTGGACAATTTGGTCGTTTTTTACGATAAAAACGACATTCAAATTTCGGGAAAAACATCAAGATCAGATTCCACCAATTTCGAATTACTGTTTCAAGCTATTGGCTGGGAAGTTCGAACCATTGATGGTCACGATCATGCGGCCATTCGTGCTTGTTTGGATCATGCCCAAACTCCACGAACTCAGCCCTTATTGATCATCGGGAATACCACCATTGCAAAGGGAACTGCATCCATGGAAGGATCGCACAAAACCCACGGGGAACCCCTAAAACCGGAAGAAATTGCAGCAACCAAATCCAAATTAGGATTGGATCCGGAAAAATTCTTCCAAGTATCGGAATCAACTTACCAGCGCTTCTCTACCCATTTCAATGTTTTCAACGAAGAAGCAGAGCGCTGGATTCAAGCACATCAAAATCAACCTAAAGTTGCCTCCCTTTTCTCGGCTGTACCTGAAATGAAAGTGGACTTTCCCGTTGGCGAAAGCATGGCAACCCGAAAAGCGTTTGGTATGGTTTTGGAACAAGCCGCCGATGTTGCGCCCAATTTGATGGGTGGATCGGCCGATCTAGAACCGTCAAACAATACGGAGGGATTTGCTAAAAAAGTGGGTGAATTCTCCAAAGAAAATCGATTGGGCCGAAACATTGCTTTCGGAGTTCGTGAATTTTCCATGGCTTGCATTCAAAACGGAATGTCGCTTTATGGCGGAATGCATTCATTTGGAGCAACATTTTTAACTTTTGCCGATTACTCTCGAAATGCTATCCGCATGAGTGGCATTCAAGAAATTCAAACCTTGCATGTATTTACTCACGATTCGTTTTTTGTTGGAGAAGATGGCCCCACCCACCAACCCATCGAACACTTGATGAGTTTGCGTGCCATTCCCAATTTATTGGTTTTCCGACCAGCGGATGCACGCGAAACCTTGGCCTGCATGAACCAATATTTCAAAGAAACCCATCGGCCAAGTTTAATCGCTTTAACGCGTCAAAACGTGCCCACTTTGGAAGGTTCCGTTGCCATTGAAAAAGGAGCATTCATCAAGTTTGAAACAAAACCCGGGCTACCTGCCGATGCCATTGTTTTTGCAACCGGTTCGGAAGTTCACGTAGCCATTGAGGCGGCCCAAAAGTTAGATTTCTCTGGAAATATTCGAGTGGTTTCCATCCCTTGTTGGGAGCTGTTCTGGGAACAGGATGAAGCATACCGCAACGAAATCCTGTCTCCAACCACTTCGAAAAGAATTTCGATTGAAGCGGGCTGCACCTTGGGATGGCAGAAGTTTACTGGCATGAACGGCTTGAACATCGGCCTTGATACTTTTGGAGCTTCAGCACCTGGCAACGTTTTGGCCGATTATTTCGGATTTACCCCAGAAAAAGTTGCTCAAAAAATGTCCCAATTTCTCCAAATCGGATGAATCCCTTATTGCTAGCCTCGGTTTTAGGAATTTATTTCCTGGTCCTCTTTTGGGTAAGCCTTCGAACGGCCAAAGGGACCGACAATCAGGGCTATTTTGTTGGGAATAAAAATTCATCGTGGTGGCTGGTTGCATTCGGAATGATTGGCACCTCCCTTAGTGGGGTAACCTTCGTTTCGGTCCCCGGTGGAGTTGCCAAAGGAGGTTTCACCTACATGATGGTGGTTTTGGGTTTCTTTCTTGGGTACTTTGCAGTAGCCTACATTTTGTTGCCCCTGTATTATCGATTGAATGTTACCAGCATTTACCATTACCTTAAAGAACGCTTCGGAACACTGCCTTACCAAACCGGGGCAACCGTATTCATCATCAGCCGAACTTTGGGAGCCACCGCTCGACTTTATTTGGTGATCGCTATTCTCCAAACATTCATTTTCAACGATTTAGGATTGCATTTTGCAGCAACTTCCATCATCATTCTGCTCATGATTTTGGCCTACACTTTTAAAGGCGGTGTAAAAACCATTGTTTGGACCGATACGCTTCAAACCTCGTTAATGCTTCTTGGTTTGGTAGCATGTACCCTTTTTGTGAGCGGTGAACTGAACAACCCGGCTCCCGTTTGGGATCAAATTAAATCTGTTCATTTAGATTTTTGGATCAATACCGATTATCACACCCCTTCTTTTTGGGTAAAACACTTGTTGGGTGGATTCTTTACCACCATAGCCATGACCGGTTTGGACCAAGAGATGATGCAAAAAAACATTTCAGTTAGAACATTGAAGGACTCTCAAAAGAACATGTTGGTTTTTGCCTCTACCCTTTTGTTTGTCAATTTTCTTTTTGTTTTTTTAGGTGCCATTTTAACCATTTACGGAACCGAATTGGGCATCAGCGCCAGCGGAGATACCCTTTTCCCAACGGTTGCTCTTCAGCATTTGCCACCTATTTTCGGATTGATTTTCTTGGTGGCTTTGGTGTCGGCACTATTCCCAAGCGCCGACGGCGCCATTACCGCTCTAACCGCTTCCTTTTGCATCGATCTATTGCAATTCAATCATAAAAATTACACCGAGGAAAAGAAAACCAAAATCCGCAGATGGGTTCATTTGGGATTCACGGCATTGTTCTTTGTTTGTTTGTTGGTGTTTTATCAAATCGACAACAAAACCATCATTGATTTGATCATTAAAATTGCTGGATTTACCTACGGTCCACTTTTGGGTTTATTCGCGTTTGGAATTTTCACAAAGCGAGTCCTTTCGCCCATTTTCGCCCCCATTATGGCCATTTTAAGTCCCGGAATTTGTTATTTACTCTCCGATGTTTTAGCGAAAAAACTCAATCTGTTGGGCGGCTACCAATTTGGTTATGAAATTTTACTGATCAATGCCGCAATAACCTTCTTGGGATTGTGGATGGGTAGCAAAAAAAGCCTTGCAACGTAACTTTTCTTCCTTATTTTTGTAAAAAAAATACCAATGAAAACTTCAACTCCTTGGATTGTCACCATCATTACCTGCATCTCAATTTTAACGTTCATCGTTTTAACAGCCATGGATCCCCAAAAATATTTCCAGCAGAGCTACAATGGAAATTACACTTGGCCGTTGATTATCATGGTTTTGGGATTTGCTGCTAGCTATTTTATTGCACAAGGCGCATACAAAAGCATCAAAGAGAAAAACAACAAATAATCTGTTAGAAAGAAATTCAAGGCTTCCTCAGTGAGGGAGCTTTTTTTTTGTATGAAAAGACCTTATATCATCGGTATTACAGGGTGCAGTGCATCGGGAAAAACCTCTTTTGTGCACCGCTTAAGAGATATTTTCTCAGGGAAAGACCTTTCGGTGATTTCCCAAGATAATTATTACAAACCATTGGATTTCCAACCCCGGGATCCCGAAGGTCACCCGCATTTCGATTTGCCGGAAAGCATCGACATGGTTCGCTTCCAAAACGACTTGAATTCCATTAGGTCTGGACAACAAGTTTCCTATTTGGAATATACCTTCAACAATAAAGATGCTGAACCCAAAACCATCGTGGTCGAACCTTCTCCCATCATCATCATGGAGGGGCTGTTCATTTTCCACAATGAAGAAATTCGGAACAATCTCGACCTGAAAATTTACATCGATTCTACCGAGGAAGTAATGTGGGAAAGACGATTGAAAAGAGACCAAGCCGAACGAGGATTGGAAGCCGATTGGTTGGTGTACCAATGGAACAATCATGTTTTACCCAGTTACAAAGAATTCCTAGAACCGTACAAATATGAAGCAGACTTGGTTATTCACAACATCAAAAGCTACGATTTGTGCCTTCAAATGGTCATCGACCATCTCACTGCTCACCTCAACCGCGGATAATGGGATTTGATTGGTCGTCCATTACCGTTTTGGAATTGGCCAATGTGTTAGCCGGCCCTTCGGTGGGGTATTTTTATGCGCAACTCGGGGCCCGGGTCATCAAGGTAGAAAGTCAACAAGGCGATGTTACACGAACTTGGAAATTACCTACCGAAGACCCGAACAACGATCGGCCCAGTTACTTCTCCTGGATCAATGCGGGAAAAGAATCGGTCGTTTTTGATTATTCTTCCGATCAGGATAAATCCATTTTACAAAACATCATCGCCCAATCCGATTTAATCATTTCTTCTTTCAAACCGGGCGATGAAACCAAATTTGGGCTTACCCCGCAACACCTTCACGATATCAACCCCAAAGCTATTGTCGCCAACATTTCTGCATACGGAAAAAACGATCAAAGAGTTGGTTACGATGCGCTATTGCAGGCCGAAAGTGGATTCATGTACATCAACGGTAATTCAACCGCCGATTTCCACAAAATGCCCGTGGCTTTGATTGATGTTCTTGCAGGGCATCACCTGATTCAAAAAACGTTGTTGGCGTTCTTAGATCGCACTACGAATTCCATGGGAAATACAGTAGATGTTTCCCTTTGGGAGGTCGCCCTTCAATCCCTTACCAATCAAGCATCCGCTTGGCTCAATGCCGGATTCAACCCGCAACCCATGGGGTCTGAACACCCCAATATCGTTCCTTACGGTTCCATTTTCAGAGATTCCAAGCAACAACCTTTTGTTATTGCCATCGGTTCCGACCATCAATTTCAACTTCTTTCAGACATTCTTGGATTTGCGCTTCCCGAACATTGGATCAGCAACGCCAATCGGGTAAAAAACCGAAACGACATTCATGCGTTGCTTCAAAATCTCTTTTCTAAAAAAAACAGAGAAGAATGGATCCAATTACTTCATTCTAAAAAATTACCCATCGCACCGGTAATGACCGTTTCCGAGGCATTAACAGATTCGAAAGTAGCAGCGTTTATTCAAAAATCGGGAGATTTTATCCATTGGAGAGGACCCTTGCAGAAAGAAATTCCATTAGCTGAACCTCCACGATTAGGGGAGCATTCTGCGCAAATTCGTCAGGAGTTTTCGTCCTGAAATCCGCGTTCTGCTTTCCATAATTCGTGAAAAGACATTTCAGCAAAATGAATGGGACTCCGTCGGTTTCCCCAAACGGATTTGGCGAGGTGGCGAAAAACAAAATTTTTCACCGAGGCAGAACCTTGATTCATCCATGAACGATTCAACATGGCTTTCTTCCAAATTTTCCAAGTAAGTCGTTCCGTTGAAGTAGAAAACTGATTTTCAACGTATTCTTTCCGGTTGGTTAGTAAAATTTTGTGCAATTCGATGTTTACGGGACAAACCTCCGTGCAATTTCCGCACAAAGAAGAAGCATAACTGAGGTGCCCTGCTTCTTTCATTCCATTCAAGTGAGGAGAAATAACGGCCCCGATGGGTCCTGCATAGGTGGTGCCATACGTGTGTCCACCGATGTTTTTGTAAACCGGACAGGCATTGAGACATGCACCACAGCGAATGCAATACAAGGATTGACGGGCTTCGGGTTTTGCTAAGATTTCCGTACGACCATTATCGAGAAGAATAACGTACATTTCTTCAGGTCCGTCGGACTCTTTGCTTTGTTTCGGGCCAAACACCAGAGAATTATAAACCGTTACGAATTGGCCCGTTCCATGAATACCCAGCATGGGCCAAAATAGGTTCAAATCATTCATGGAAGGAATAATCTTCTCAATTCCTGCAATGGCAATGTGAACTTTGGGGTAACCGAACGACAACCGGCCATTGCCTTCATTTTCGGTCATGGCCATGCCACCTTCTTTGGCCAACAGAAAATTCACTCCTGTAATTCCAATGGCCGACTCCAGGTATTTATCGCGTAGAATTTTGCGTGCAAAAGCCGCAATTTCTTGTGGGGTAGAATTGATGGGGAGGCCAAACTTTTCGTGAAACGTAAGCGCAATGTCTTCCTTGGAAAGGTGCATGGCAGGGGTTACGATGTGGTAGGGGGCTTCATTTCTAAGTTGAACGATGAACTCTCCCAAATCGGTTTCGAGCACATCAATTCCATGGTCTTTCATGGCTTTATTGAGGTGAATTTCCTCGGTGACCATGGACTTGGATTTTACTGCTTGGGAGGCTTGATGCTTTTGGAAAATTTTTAAAATTTCCGTATTGGCCTCATCGGCATTTCTTGCCCAAATTACTTTTCCTCCTCGAGCAGTAAAATTCCTTTCAAACTCCAGCAAATAGGCTTCAAGATTTTCGATGGATTTCCACTTGATGTAGTTGGTTTTCTTCCGCAAATACGGCAAATCTTTGATGAGCGCTTTCCCAATATCCACCGAATGATCGTACTTTCCAATGTTGAATTGGATTTTCCTTCGGTGTTCCGAATCGAAGGCTTTCCCATCCGATTCTTTTAAAAATTGAGAAACTACACTCATTTATTTTTTGGTTTTTCGCGGTAAATCTTCGGAACGAGAAATGAGTTCGTAAGCCGTTTCATACACCAAACGGCACGCTTTGAGATAAGAATCCAATTCAATTTTATCAACCGTATCGGTTGGTTTGTGGTAATCTTCGTGAACTCCCTTGAAGTAAAAAATGACTGGAATTCCTTTTTCGGCAAAATTGTAATGATCGCTTCGGTAATAATACCGGTTTGGATCTTTTTCATCGTTGTAGGTATAATCCAGTTTTAGCTGGCAGCACCTTTCGTTTACTTGTTCAGAAATCTCGTGCAATCGTTGGCTAATTCTATCCGATCCTATCAAATACAAATAATCGGTATTTCCTTGGTGAATCTGATCGTTTCTCCCGATCATGTCAACGTTCAAATTGCAAATGATATTCTCCTTTTTGATGGTAGGAACGTTGGCAAAAACCTCCGACCCTAAAAGTCCGCTTTCCTCTCCGGTAAACCAAACGAATAGGATTCCATTTTGAAACGGGAAATTGGCCTTCTTTAATTCAATGATGTTTTTTGCCATCATCAAAATGGCGGATGAACCTGAACCATCATCGTCGGCTCCAGGATAAACTTTCCCTTCGTGTATGCCAAGGTGGTCCAAGTGAGCCGACACCACCACGGTTTTTCCACTTTCACCGGGAATGTATCCCACCACGTTGGGTTCTTCAATTTTCTCCAAATTCTTTTGAACCGAAAGCGACACATTCATCAAAACTCCTTGATTGGCCATGGTTTTCAAAGATTGACGTGCTTTGATCATTTTTTTCCATGGTAATGTTGGAAAAATTTCCATGGCCGAATTTTCCATGATGTAAAAAACGGGGGGGCGGGTAACTGCTTTGGGGGCAGGCTTCGGTTGTTGAGAGGGATCAGCCAACACCATTTCTTGAACTGGCATTAGCTTTTCTTCTGGAGCAACATCAAAACGTTGGCCTTTCAAAACATCTAAATAAGTGGTATCAAGCTGAATACGTGGTTCTTTCCATCGGTTGAGTTGAGATTGAATGGTCGCTGGGTTTTGCGTCACCACCAAAACACATACCGCTCCTTTTTTGGATAAATTCTCGATTTTGGTTTGTAAACGCCCCCATTTGCTGGCTTGTTTGCTTCCACTCAACAAATAATTTCCATTTTTTTGTTGAGGTTCTCCATCCCAAATAATCACTCCCTTTCCACGAACGTCTGTTTTAACCTCAAAATCGGTGTACTTCGCATCTTCAATTCCATATCCAAGGAAAACCCATTCCTCAACAGTAAGTTGACTCATTCCATTGGTTCGGTAAGGAACAAACTGTTCTCCCAACATGACCGCTTTGGTGGAAGATGCGATGTTTGCACTTTTGATGGATTCCTTCCACATGGGAACCATTTGAAAAAATCCGGGTTCTTTGACCAAGGTATTGGGGTTGGGATTCAATTCTTGAAAGCCCCACTCCCGTAAATTTTGGGCAATGTAATCGGCGGCCATGCGGTAGCCGGGTTGGCCTACGCCCCTTCCTTGAAACGAAGGGCCGCCTATGGTTTGAATCATTTGTTCCAATTCTCCACGATTGAAAAACTTCAACCCTTCTTGGGGAACTTGGGCAAACAAAGATGCGCTTAAAAACGCAAAAAACAGGGATAATGATTTTCTCATGTTAGCAACATTCAATGGATGATACTCGTGTTTGGTGGCGACCGCCTTCAAACGGTTCAGAAACGAAAATTTGGATCATTTCGATGGCTTGTTCCACGGAAATGAATCGAGCAGGAAGGCACATGACATTGGCATCGTTGTGCTGCCTGCACAATCGGGCAATTTCGGGTTGCCAACAAAGGGCAGCTCGAACGTTGGCATGTCGATTGGCGGTTATGCTCACTCCTACCCCACTTCCACAAATCAAAATCCCGCGGTCGGCCTTTTGGTGCTCAATCATTTCAGCTAACCGATGAGCATAATCGGCGTAATTCACAGAATCGGTTGATTCCGGACCTAAATCCTGGAATTCTAACTGAGGAAAATGGCGAATGATTTCTTGTTTCAACTCAAATCCCGCATGGTCGGAAGCGATGATCCATTTCATTTATCTAAAGTTTTTTCGGCACGTCGAACAACAAAAATACTGATTTCATACAATCCCCAAAGTGGAATCATCATGAGGACCAAGGAAATCACATCATACGTAATTGCCGCTGCAATCACGCTGATGACCACCACCGAATGTTTGCGATATTTCCGAAGAAACTCCGAAGTTAAAATACTCACTTTGGCTAGGAAATAACACAAAACTGGGAATTGAAACACCAATCCTGTAGCCAAGGTTAACATGGTTAAGATTGAAATGTAACTTTCAATGTTGAAATAGTTTTCAATTTGGGGTGAAAGTTTAAAATTGGCAAAAAACGCGATGGAAAACGGAGCAATCAAAAAATAACCAAACAAAACACCCATGAAAAATAAGCCCGTAATTATAAAGGTCATCCCGCGAACGGATTGAATTTCTTTTTGCTTCAACGCTGGCTTAACAAACGTCCACAACTGGTAAATCACAAACGGAAATGCCACAATGGCACCGGCAATTAAACTGCCCGACATGTACCTCATGAATTGGGCATCCATATCTGTAGCTATGAGTTTGAATTCTTTCATTTCAAAACACAAAGCCCCGAGCGAAGGATATTTCTGAGCCAACTCACACAACCATCGGTAGGTTAAAAAATCAGAATGGGTTGGTCCAAAAATGATGGTATCAAAAATGAACTCCTGGTTCAATAAGGCAATCAGAAATCCAATACCAATGGCAATGACTGATCGAAAAATGTACTTGCGAAGTTCATCAAGATGTTCTAAGAAAGACATTTCTTTTGGAGATTCTTCTCCTTCCTTAAATTGGTCGGTATAGGCCATGAATGCGTTTATTCCTCGGTTTCAGTTTTTGATTTTTTAGACGATTTCTTTTTATTTTCCAAAACAATTTCGCCTTCCGCATTTTTTGAAACGATGATTTTATCGCCCAAATGAAGCTCGCCTGACAAGATTTTTTCGGCCAATTTATCTTCGATGTACTTTTGAATGACGCGTTGCAGAGGACGTGCTCCAAAATCTGGACTGTAACCTTTTTCGGCCAGCACGTCTTTGGCTTCATCCGTTAATTCAACCTCATATCCCAACGTTTCGATGCGACGAAGAACACCTTTCAAAGAAACATCGATGATCTGGTGAATGTCGGCTCGAGTGAGTTGGTTGAAGACGATAACATCATCAATTCGGTTCAAAAATTCAGGTGCGAAGGCGCGTTTCAACGCTTTTTCAATAACACCACGAGATTCCACGTCTTCGGTTTCCTTTTTGGTTGCCGTTGTAAATCCAACACCCGTGCCGAATTCCTTCAATTGACGAGATCCAATGTTGGAAGTCATGATGATGATGGTATTCTTGAAATCTACTTTTCTACCCAATCCATCGGTCAACTGACCGTCATCCAAAACCTGCAACAAAACATTGAAAATATCGGGGTGTGCTTTTTCAATTTCATCCAACAAAATAACGGAATAAGGTTTTCTGCGAACCTTTTCGGTCAATTGGCCGCCTTCTTCGTACCCAACGTATCCGGGGGGAGCTCCCACCAATCGTGAAACCGAAAACTTCTCCATGTATTCGCTCATGTCGATGCGAATCAATGAATCTTCAGAATCGAAAAGGAAGCGAGCCAATTCTTTGGCCAATTGCGTTTTTCCAACGCCTGTTGGACCTAAAAACACGAAGGAGCCAATGGGCTTTTTGGGGTCTTTTAGTCCAACGCGGGTACGTTGAATGGCTTTTGAAATGGCCTCAATCGCCTTATCCTGACCGATTACCTTGCTTTTCAAGGTTTCCTTCATTTTCGCCAATTTGTCGGTTTCGCTTTGGGCGATTTTGGTAACAGGAATTCCCGACATCATGGCCACCACTTGGGCAACGTCCTCATCGGTAACCATGTATCGTTTGGCTTTCGCCTCGGTTTCCCAAGCATTTTTTGCGGCTGCCAATTCGTTTTCTACCAATTTTTCTTTGTCGCGCAATTGGGCAGCTTGCTCGTATTTAGAGGCTTCAATGACCTTTCTTTTCTCCAGCTTCAATTCTTCAATCTGATTTTCGAGTTCCAAAATTTCAGTCGGAACTTGAATGTTAGAAAGGTGAACGCGAGCTCCGGCCTCGTCCAACGCATCGATGGCTTTATCGGGCAAAAATCGATCGGTAATGTACCTTTCCGTAAGGGTAACGCAGGCGGCGATCGCTTCTTCGGTGTATTGAACACGGTGATGATCTTCGTATTTCTCACGGATGTTCCCAATGATTTGGATGGTTTCTTCCGGGGTTGGCGGATCGACCAAAACTTTTTGGAAACGACGATCCAAGGCACCATCTTTCTCGATGTACTGTCGGTACTCGTTCAAGGTTGTAGCTCCAATGCATTGAATTTCCCCTCGTGCCAAGGCGGGTTTGAACATGTTCGAAGCGTCCAAGCTTCCGCTTGCTCCACCAGCACCTACAATGGTATGAATTTCATCGATAAAAAGAATGATATCGGAATTCTTTTCCAACTCTCCCATCACTGCTTTCATGCGCTCCTCAAACTGCCCACGGTATTTGGTACCGGCAACCAGGGAAGACAAATCCAGGGTAATGATTCGCTTGTTGAATAGAATTCTAGAGACCTTTTTTTGCAAAATTCGAAGGGCTAATCCTTCCGCAATAGCGGTTTTCCCAACTCCAGGTTCACCAATGAGAATGGGATTATTTTTTTTGCGACGAGAAAGGATCTGAGATACGCGTTCGATTTCCTTTTCTCGGCCAATGATGGGATCTAGCTTTCCTTCTTCCGCTAATTTGGACAAGTCCCTGCCGAAATTATCCAAAACAGGCGTTTTGGATTTGCTGTTATTTTGTTTTTTATTGGAATCCATTCCTTTGGGTTCGTCATCGTCGAAAGAATCATCGTTCCCAAAGGGATTTGCCTCGTTGGATGGTTCGTTTCTGGTAAAGAAATTATCGGAAGAACTGGGTTTATTGGAATTCCCACCTTCTCCCATTTGCTCCATTTTCATTTTAACATTGGAATAATTCACTCCAAAACGGTTGAGGATGCGAGAAGCGAGGCAATCCTCTTCACGAAGAATGGAAAGCAACAAATGAATGGTACCAATGGTATCACTCTTGAAAATTTTTGCTTCTAAGTAAGTGATTTTCAAAATCTTCTCGGCTTGTTTGGTCATCGGAATTTGCTCAATTGCATTAACGCGAGCAATCTTACCGGAATTCACCGCATTCTCCATTTGATTTTGGAGCTGATCAATTTCTACATCAAGGGATTTAAGCACCCGAATGGCTTGTCCATCGCCTTCCCGAATCATTCCCAACAGGAAGTGTTCCGCACCGATATGATCATGGCCCAAACGTATGGCCTCTTCTCGACTTAAATTAATGACATCTTTGACTCTAGGAGAAAATTTAGCATCCATGGAATTACCATTTTAATAGCTTCAAAGGTAAGATTTTCTGCAAGAAAATGTAGAACCAATCCTGCACAACTTATCAGACAATCGGCAATAATTATTCACATTTCTCGCCGAAGAAAAGGGATCATTTTTTCAAGAAATCAACATCGATAACCCTGCGCGGTTTCCAACCCAATTCCGAGGCCGCTTTCCTAGAATCGAATGTTAGGTCCAAGGTCATTTTTTTATAACGATGGGAATCCATCGGAAATTTCGGAAGCAAGTCACCGAACAACGCCAACAACCGAGCTACAAAAGTTGGAATTACGATCGAATTAGGCTTGTTTAGTTGCTTTCTCAAATGCATTTCAATTTCAAAAAAAGAAGGATGTTGCTGGTCGGTTAGATTAAAAATTCCGGATTCTTGTCCTTTAAGATGCAAGCAAAATTGAGCCACATCCTCGGCCAAGACCATCGATTTCCGTGCTGATCCTTTACCTAGTCGGGGGTACCGATTTTTATTGATAGCCGCGATCATTTCGCCCAAATTTCCAGGCGGATTTGCTCCAGCCAACAAGGGAATTCGGAAAATGATAACCGGCACATCATGTTTATTTCCCCAATTCACCAACATTTCCTCGGCTTCAATTTTCGACTTTCCATACGGCTCTTCCGACAAAAGCGGATCACTTTCGGAAATGTTATTGCCCTTCCACAAACCGTAAACCGACACCGTACTGATGAAAACAAATTGATTCACTTTCACGCCTTGAAGGCCTTCCAAGAAATGCTTTAATCCCGTAACGTTCACATCGAAAAAGTCTTGTTTTTCCGCTTCCGTTTTGGGAACCAAATGCGCTTTTCCAGCGGCAAAGATCACCTTTTCGAACTCCTCCTTTGGAATTTGCGGAACGGCCGTTTTCAAATCGCACACCACCTGATTAGCCGAAGAGCGACCCACACTTACGGCAGAAAAATCATTTTCATCGCAAGCCTTCAAAAGGTATTTTCCTAAAAATCCGGAGGATCCGGTTAACAGCACTTTTTTCATGGCCTTAATTTTTTCATCCATTGAAAATATTCTTCGGCCAAATGATCCCGATTAAACTTGGTTTCTCCAAGCAATTTTGATTTTGCAGCCATTTCGTTCCGATCTTCTGCAGAAGTTACCATTCTCTCGATGGCTTTTCCAAATTCAGCAGCATTCTCTTGAGGAACATTGATGCCGCAGGGAACTTCGATGAACAAGCTTTTGATCCAACCTTGGGTATTTTGAATGAGGGGAACCCCTGCAGCGAAAGCATCAAACAACTTATTGGGAGAGCTGGTTTGAAAAACTTCCAAATTGCGGAAAGTAACCAACGCAGCATACGCGTTTTGCAACCACCCAATCACCTCCACCTTCGGAATTAAACCCAAAAATTCAATGTTTTGAATTTGCAAGGTTCGAGCGAGATCCATGAGTTGAGGCTTTTCTGCTCCCTCTCCAATGATCACAAAACAAACATCTGTTCGAGGAGAAAACGCTGCAATTCCACGAATCATTTGCTCGCAATTGTCCATGGCTCCCAACGAACCGGTGTAAACAACGATTTTTTTACCTTGATATTTTTCAGGCAAAACAAATGAGGTTTTCTTTTGAAAAAGCGCAACATCGCTGGCATTGGGGATGGTTCGAACATCCAATTTGGGAAATCGTTTTTGGATATTTTCAGTCATGCCATCCGAACAAGTGACAATAAAATCGGAAGCTTGGTAAAAGGTTTTTTCAGCAAAAAGAGCTATTTTTTGAAGTCCTTTGTTTCGAATCATTCCCAATTCTATGGCTCCTAATGGCCATAAATCCCGAACTTCAAAAATCAGTTTCTTCCTACGAATCCACTTGGCCACCAAGCCAGGCAAACCGATGGTAATGGGACCCGAAGAAGCGATGGCAATGTCGTAGTTCTCTACCAATGCATACCAAAGTGAGAAAAATGAAAATCCAAGAAACGTATAAATTCGTTTCCAAATGGGGTGTTTATTGGATTGAGGAAGGTTGATGATTTTAACCTTGATGCCTTCAAAATATTGGGTGTCAAAAAACCGCTGAGCTGAAATATCGGATTTGTCGTAAGGGCTGGTCACCACCGTTACTTCCGCTCCTTGAGCAACCCACCTTCGGCACATTTCGTACACGCGGGTGCTCCAACCGCCGTTCGGGGTGCCGAAATACTGGTAAAAAACAATGATTTTCAAGATTTTGATTTTTGGATGGCCGATTCGAATAAACTTTTCCATTGGTGTTTCACCACTTCCCAATCCCAGGCCTCCACCGTTTTCCGTCCGTTGGCAGAAAGTTCTTCGGCAAGCTGAGCATTTTTCAAGATGGAAAGAATGGCATTAGCGCCGGCCTGTGGATCTTTGGGAGGATAGAGCAATCCGTTTTCTCCGTTCTGAATGATGAATGGCACTCCACCCACATTGGTAGTAACAACGGGTAAGCCAAGTGCCATGGCCTCAATGACAGAAATGGGCGTATTGTCGATATTGGTGGTGCTCAAAAAAACCGAAAAATCTTTGGAATATTCCCTCCATTCTTTTTTCGATTTTCCGCCGGTGGTCCAAGCTGAATCGTTCAATCCCAATGTTTTAGCATATTCGTTGAACTCGCCTAAACTACCGTCTTTATCGGGGCCCACCATGGCGAGGGTGGCATCTGGAAATTCCACTTTTACCAATTTAAAAATATCGAGGGCCATCAAGGGATTGTAAACCTGATTCATGGACCTTACCCACAAAATTTGGGGACTACATTGCTTTCTAATTTGAAATTCGTATTCCCGAACAGGAATATTGTTGGGAATCATCTGAAAAGAATACCCCTTTTCTTCAAAAGTAGATTTCAAAAAATGACTTACACCGATATTCATGTAGGAATGGGAAAAGACATGATCGCAAAGTTTTGGAGAACTTTTAATTCGTTCTTTCAAATTTCCACCTCTTAAAATGGGGAAATACGGAATCTTAAAGAAATAGCACAAACGAGCCACCAACCAAGCAAAAAAGAACGCTTTTGAGCTGTAGGTATCGATCAAAACAATTTGTGCCCAGCGGCGCAAGCGAATGATGGCAAAAGCCATATCCAACCACCGCAAAAACTGATTTTTAACCGATGAGGAATACTTCATTTCACAGCCAATATCCTTCAATTGAACCCCCAACGTTTCAATGGAGGTTGGATTAATTCCGCCGGTTTTACTCAGCTTATTTCCAATGTAAATCACTCGCATTGACACAAAAATACCCATAAAATGAAGTGATATGGAAAAATATTCCAAAGAAATGTACTTTTGCAACAGATGATTATCACTGCCATCATTCCGTGTTACCAAGAAAAAAGAACCATAGATTCGGTTCTTTCCCAAATGAGCAATCAGGAATGCCCAACTTTTGATTTAGAAATTTTAGTTGTTGATGGAGGTTCAACGGATGGTACTTTGGAAATCATTTCAGCATGGGAACAAAAAGATTCCCGCATTCGACTCATTTCAAATCCACAAAAAACCGCCAATCACGCCTTTAATTTAGGCATCAAAAATTCCAAAGGAAGTCATTTTGCGTTGATCAACGCCCACACCTACTACCCACCACGTTACTTGCAAATTCTTTGGGAAACCATGCAAACTACCGGTGCGGTGGGCGTTTCGGGAAGGGTACTTCCAATTCTTGAATCGACCGATTTTGAAAGCAGGTTGGTTCATTGCATTTCTACGTCTTCGTTTGGAGTGTCTTCCCAAAGTTATCGCATCGGGAAAAGTGGATTTACCGATTCCGTTAGTTTACCACTTTTCGACAAAAAAGCCGTTGAATCGGTAGGAATGTACCATCCAGAATTGGCTCGAAATCAGGATAACGACATGAATTACAAGTTGGTAAAGGCCGGATTCAAACTATATGTGACCAACGAAATTTCGGCTTCTTACCATCCGCCACGATCCTACCGAAAGCTCCTCCAATATGCCTTAAAGTCGGGAGTTTGGAACACCAAAACCCTGTTAATGAAATTCCCCTGCATGAAGTGGTACCACTTTTTCCCTGGATTGTTTTTTGCAGGTCAAGTGCTTGGCGGACTTTCGGTTGGTTTATCCTTTTGTTGCTCGGCCTTTGCAATTCCTGGTTTCATCTGGGGATTGGCCAATGTGCTGTATTTTGGATTAGCTGTATATTTCAGCCTTTCCCACCCAAAAGCGAAAGGCTTTTTAAGGCTTTTTCTCCCCTTTGGATTTTTGCTTTTTCATTTAAGTTACGGTTTAGGGAACATCCTTGGACTAGGATACAAGAGAAAAATTCCTAATTTTTAGACATTTTCTCAATTTGAAAAACTTTTTCCACACTCTCTTTTTTAAACGTTGAAAAATTGGGTAAAAAGGCAAGGATCTCCTTGAGTTTTCTTTCTAATTCCTCGAAAGTATTTTCTACATTTGGGAACGACATGGAAAGATTTATTCTTTTCATATCTTTGAAGAAGCATGAACTACCGTCCACGATTAAGTTTGATTTTAAAGGGGTTGACCGAAATAACCGATCAAACAGAAAAGCTATCTGAACTATCCTTGGCGGTTTCTGAAACCATGGGATTTGTTCAAATTGATATTCAAGACGAGCTCATCCCTTCCGAACACCACTCCCTTCAATTCCAGAAAGAACTGTTCTTTGCAGATGTTGCGAAGCTTTCGCCCCAGCTTTATTGCTTGGAGTTCGATTTCGATGAAAATGCGTTGGTGTTCAATTCTTCCCTCGCAAAAATGGCTGGATCGAAGTTGAACGCCATTTCGTTTACTTTTGGTAGTTTTCAAAATTCGATTTCTTCGAAAGATCGACCCAAAATTGTTACGGAACTCGTTAAAAACTTCGGTAAAAAAGAGGCATTCAACATCCCACTATCCTTATTAACAGGAAAAAAGGAGTCCACCTGGAAATTGCGTTTCCAATACCTCTTTCTGTACGACGAACCGGTTCGTTTGATCGGAGCAATGATCCCAGAGAAACAAAAAACAGAAGACCATTCCATCTTTCAATCCATTTTCGACTCTGCTCCACAACCAACGTTGTTCATCAATCAAAACGGATTCATTCAAGCGCACAACCAAAAGGCACGTCCTTTTTTCCAACGCGTTTTCGATCAAGAATTAGAAATCAACAAACCGATTACCCAATACCTGAAAGGAGAATTGTATGGAATGTTTGATTCCATCATTCAACAAACCTTGCAAGGAGAGTCCATCAAGCAATCGTATCACCTCAAAAGCATTCGAGGAAACCACCGCTGGATTGAGGTGAATACGTTCCCCATTTTTCAAAAAAGCAACCTTTCTTTTGAAGGAATTGTGGTTCAATTTTCCGATATCACTTCAGAAAAGTCCAAATCGGAAACGGCCGATCAGTCCACTCAAAAACTGAGCCTCGCCCTCGGCCTAACCGGATCGGGAGTTTGGGAATACGACCTTGAAAACAATCGTTTTTGGTGGTCCAACGAACACCACCAATTGTTCGGATTATCAGATTCCTTAGAACCGTCTGAATCCAATTTCTTAGCAAGCATTTATTCAGAGGATCGCGCAGCCTTTACCAAGGCCCTCTATCATTCCGTTCAAACGAAATCCGATCTCGATCAACAATTTAGAATTGAACATCCGCAACAAGGAATCCGTTGGATTCATTGCAAAGGAATTTTTCATTTCGACCACGTTGCCGAAACACACAAACTCATCGCCATCGAAACCGATGTGACCGATCAGCTTGAACAAGAAAAACGCATTGCTAAAGCAGAACGAACCCTGAATGACCTCATCAAGGTTGTTCCTGTTGGCATTTTCAAAACCAACCTTGAAGGACTTTGCAACTTCCTAAACGACCAAGGCGAACAAATTATCGGGGTTGCTAAAATGGATGCGGAAGGATTCGGTTGGACCAAAAACTTGGATGAAAAAGATCGCATTCGTTTTTTCTCACGTTGGCAACAATTGATTTCTGGCGTTGACGAACACGAAGTGATTGAAGATAACCTTGCCTTTTCAACCGAAGAAGGAACCCGACAAGTGATGGTTCACCTGAAAGTTGAAAGAGACCTCGCTGGACAACCGGTTGGGTTTGTTGGCACCTTAACTGACGTAAGTCAAATCATTCAAAACGAAAAGAAAATCAAACGTTTGAATGAAATTCTTGTCACCCAATACAACAAGCTTAGAAAATACGCCCACATCAATTCCCACGATTTGAGGGGTCCACTTACGACCATCATGTCCATCCTGAATGTATTGCGTTCCGGGGACACCAAATTGGATCGGGAGTATTTGGATGCGCTTTTGAAATCTTCCGATAAAATGGATTCGGTGATCAAAGAGTTGAATGAATTGTTGAAGGATGTTGAGTTTGAAGATGTGGTGGGCGAAAATTACGAAATTACTCAATCGCTCAACGTGATGTTGATCGATGATGATCCCTTTCAAAATTTGATCAACAGCAAAGTTGTTTCCAACCAAAACTCCAACATTGTGGTTCACGATTTCAATGAAGCACACCGTGCTTTGGAGTTGTTGATCAATAAAACCATGGAGCCCGACTTTATTCTGCTCGATTTATCCATGCCCATCATGAACGGTTGGGAATTTTTAGAGGAAATGGAACGAAATAATCTTGAAATTCAGGTTCATATTCTTACCTCTTCCATCAATCCCAATGACTTTGTTCGAGCTAAATCTTTCAAAAACGTAAAAGGATTTTTATCCAAACCATTGAAAGCTGAGCTGGTAGATGCGATCCTCTCGAGGTACATTCCGTTGCGTTAACCCAACTTTTTCGGATTATTCCAAACAGCCGAATTGCCGCGAAGAACATACTGAAAAAAGCCAAGAAACATCGCGGCATTCATCCAGAAAAAATGCGCAGGATATCTAAAAACTCCACTTTTCAATTCAATTTTCCTGAATAACCAATCCAACGCCAGAACCAATCCTACGGCAATCATTCCCATTGCAGTACTCCAAGGGAACAACATGAAAAATCCAAGAGCGGCCAAAATCATCAAAAATGGGCCATACCAACGCAGCACTTTGTAACTAAAAAAGTGGTAGCCTACCCTACCCATCCACGGCCAAGACATCGATTGGAAAATAAAATAGGCCATAAAATTCCCCGAACCAATGCGCTTTTTGCGCCTAAATTGCAAGATCGGGTCGCCACTAACGTACAAATCTGAAATTGACTTTTCGGCGAAAACCGTTTTATACCCCTTTCTCAAAACAGTCATGAACAAAAAGAAGTCATCTACAATAATCCCGTAGGGTACTGTTTCGTACAGATCTTTTCGAATGGCAAAAATGGAACCAATGGCCCCAATAACGGTACCTTGTTTACTTTGCCGCATTTTGATGGACATTTCAATGCGATTGAAAAAACTCTCCTGTTGCAACGCTTCGGTACGATCCAGAGGAATGGAATGAAAATTCCCTTGAACCCCACCAACGGCTTGATCTTGAAACGGTGCGAGCAGGTGGGGAATGGTTTCTGGGCGAAATAACGTATCGGCATCGGTAAACACAATCACTTCACCCTTAACCCATTGCAACAAATCTTCCATCACCACGGCCTTTCCTCTTCGCTCTTGGAAAGGGAAAAACGTAATATTCGAATGCAATCGAACAAAGCTTTCGATGATTTCATTGGTACCATCATCCGAACAATCTGAGCCAATAATGAACTGCAAACGCTCCATGGGATAGTGGGTGGTTAACATGGATTTCATCTTTTGCTCGATGATATCTTTTTCATTAAACACCGCCAATAAAACCGTTGCTTGGGGTTGAAAATCCTCGGAATAACTTTGATTAGACTTCGATTGAAGCAATTGAGACAACGGATAGATTAAATAGGTATGAAGCAATAAAAAAACTGGAATGATCGCCAAGAAAATTCCAATCCATTCTATTGTGCTGTATCCAATGCTTGCATCCACTTCTCAAAGATAACTCGGTTATCGAAGTGTTGAAGCACAAAATCCCTTCCTTTTTGGGATAATGAGATGGAAATTTCTGGATTTGAAAGTACTTCATGAGCAACTTGCAACCACTCTTCCACCCGATTCGCCTCCAAAAGATGTTGCCCATGAACCAATCCCAATCCTTCGGCTCCAACCGTTGTGCTGATGCAGGGCATGCCCATGGCCAATGCCTCGATCAATTTGATTCGCACGCCACTTCCCGACCAAAGTGGAACGATTAAAAATCCGTGTTGGGAAAAATACTCCTTCACCGATTCCACTTCTCCCACGAATTTCACCCCGGGAATATTCCGATTTTTCCAATGCTCTGGCATTCGTCGGCCCGCAACGGAAAGCGTTAATGAAGGATGAACTTGAATCAAAGCGGGCCAAATGTTTTCCAAAAAAAACTCCAACCCTTGTACATTCGGCATCCACTCCAAAGATGCTAAAAAACACCATTTGTTGGAATGAGAAGCAATCATTTGTGGGTATTGCTGCAGCGGGAGTCCGGCTTCCAACACGTGTTGCGGGGTGGAAGAGCAGGAACTAAACCAAGCGGCATCGACGGTAGAAATGGGTAAAATCCAATCCACTTGTTGGGCCATTGCCGCTTCTTCTTTTGCGATTTTCGGCCATTGCCCATTCAAATACCATTTCTTCAATGGATTCTTGGCTTCTTGCGCCAAACGCTTCCAAATGAAATGCTCCACGTTATGCGCCCGAAAAACCAACCTCGCCTTGGAAAGTCTTCGAATTTCATTCAAATAAGGCAACCAAAACGGTCCATCTAAGTGAATCAAATCGAATTGATGATTCGTTAGAATTTGAATAATGACCTTCTTCAATCCAGGGTCGTTCAAACGAAGAGCATGGTAGGAAGAAGGTGAAAAAAGTGATTGAATGGCTCCCCAAACGGTTGGACGAGTATTTACATCCACTACGGTACAGGTAATCCCAGGATAAAGAGATAGATGGGATTGAATTTCGTCGTCGGATATCCAATGTTTCGGCGTTCGAATAGCAAGGAGGTGAACTTCATTTCCTGTTTCCAAATATCCTTCTGAAATGCGCAACAACCCCAACGCACCCCCATCTTTGGGAGGAAAAGGTAGTCGATAAGCCAATTGAAGCACTTTCATTTCTTCCTTTTGAAAAGAGATTTTAATCCACCGGTATCGGTATTTGCACGAATCATCAAGATCAAACCCACCGGAAGCAGAAGGAAAGTTGCCAACCACATGCCTTGCCACGGTTGCACCTTTCCCGATTCTGCCATTTTCTCACCGATCATGGACGTAACGTGGTAAACCAAAAAGAAAAGGATGGAAAACAACATGGGCATTCCAAATCCGCCCTTTTTGATGATTGCTCCCAAGGGAGCTCCGATTAGAAATAGAACCAAACAAGCCACGGAAAGGGTGAACTTTTTATGCCTTTCGACCAAATGCGCAGAGATGTTATTTTGTTGATATTCCAGGTCCCTTAGCAACATGGAAGTATAGGATTTTACCGACGAAACGCCATTTTTCGCGTCTTGAAGCACCAAAACATGGAAAGAATCGGGAACCATGGCCTCCCATTGAAATACCGAACGGGCGGTTGTTTTTACTGTTCCTAAATTGGAATCGGCAACGATGGCGTAGTACTTGTTTTGGAATCCGGCCACTTCGGAAATGCGGTTTTTCCTCTGAATTTTTAAAGAATCGATGTTGGTAGATAGCTGCTGTACGGTAAGCATGGTGTAAACATCTTTGAAAGTACTTTCTTGGGTCCTGGAAAAACGGAAAGCAGAAAGATCAAAGCCCACTTGTTGTTCTTTGAATTCCATTTTCATGGCAGGAAGAACCGCTTTATCGCCGGCTTTGGGTTGAATTTCTTGGTACACAAAACCATCGTACAACTTTAAAACAAGGTAATGGTTATTTGCCACACTCTCCATTTCTCCTCGTTTGGCATACACGTATTTGGTATTCCCTCTTCGCTCGGAATGATCGTAAATGGTAATTTGCCGAAGCGTTTTCCCATCATCATCTTTTTTCCCAACATGAATGGAATACCCATCAATACCGTTGTAATAAACCCCAGCCTGAATGCTCAAGGCCGGTCGTTGTTCTCGGATATCGTACAATAAGGTTTGAAACTTGAGGTTTACAACCGGCAGAATATTGTTGGAAAAGAAAAAAGCAAACACCACCCAAACCAAGGTTAAACCGGTGAGCGGCCGCATGAACCTCCACAAAGAAATCCCTCCCGATTTAATTGCGGTGAGTTCAAAGAATTCGCCCAAATTGCCGAAGGTCATAAGGGTAGCCAATAAAATGGCCAAGGGTAACGCCATGGGAACAAAAGAAACCGAGGCCAAAGCCATCAAT
Organism: Bacteroidota bacterium; assembly: GCA_947459245.1. Classification (GTDB taxonomy): domain Bacteria; phylum Bacteroidota; class Bacteroidia; order UBA7662; family CANHCV01; genus CANHCV01. The sequence goes on along the minus strand of CANHCV010000004.1, from coordinate 6,150 downwards.
TTTAAAATCAATAAGGTATCAAATCCTTTACCAACCAAATCGTCTACGTACTTCCATAAAAACTGAAGCACGAGAATAAATTCCACAACAAAAAACGTAGCCAGAAAAGGGCCAACGTAGGCTTTCAATAAAAAACGATGGAGTACTTTGGGCTTCAAAACTGCTGCAAAGATACGTTTTTATGCCCCAACTGCACGGTGCAATCGTTGAATCGACGTATCCCACAATAACTTTAAATCTTCCTCCTCACCCGCTTCGCAAAAGTCGGTAATGAGCAACTCTATTTCTTCCGTTATGGCATCAACCACAATCTGCAATTGAATGTACTCATCTTCTTGATGGTAATCCAATTCAAATTTTACCGCTGCATTGATTTTTTTATCGACCAATTTCCCATCCACCAATTCTCCATTCCAATCGAATGTCCAATGATCTCCATGACTTTCAACCTTATCGGCAAACCACTGACTGAGAAATACAGGATCGGTTAAATAGGTGTACAACAAGGCTGGCTTGCATTTTACGGGATATTCAATTTGAGTTTTTACGTTTGCCATACCATTTCACATTTATAGAATCTGTTCCAATGGCAAATTATTGAAATTTCCTGAAGACATCAAGAGCAAAGCCGAATTTTCTCGATTTCTTTGCTTCAAATTTTCAAACAATTCACTCGAATCGGTAAAAACCCTAAAATTGGAATGATTGAATTCGTGGGCAACTTGTTCAGCAGGAAAAAACGGAAGTTTTTTCAATTCCAATTGGGCCGGATTGTAATACACCCAAGCCTCATCTGCGGCCTGCATGGCGTTTTGGTATTGAGGTAGAAAGGCCGCATTCAACGAACTGTAGGTAAACAACTCAAATACCGCCAACATCTTACGCTTCGGATATTGCAAACGAACCGCATCAACCGTGGCTTTTAACTTGGACGGACTATGAGCAAAATCGCGATAAATCACCTCCGAAACATCGTTCTTCCAGCATTCCATTCGCTTTGCAGCACCTTTGAACGATGAAATGCCCCGGTAAAACTCCTCGTCCGACAAACCCAATTGCTGGCATAATAAATAAGCCCCTTGAATATTTTTTAAATTGTGTTCTCCAAAAACTTCCACCGAAATGGCATTTCCATCCTCTTTCAGTAGAAAACATTGCTCGTTTTCTACCCGATAGGGATGAGCTTGGTAACCTACCCGCTTCCCGGGCAAATCGTTTTCTGCCATCAAAGCTGAAAGGGCAGCATCCGTTTCATCGTAAACCAAAAACCCTTCATCGGGCAACGTTTTGGCAAAATCGCGAAAGGCGTTCACATAACTATCCCACGTTGGAAACACGTTCATGTGGTCCCAAGCAATACCCGAAATCAAGGCCAAATGCGGATGGTACCACAAAAATTTGGGACGCGGATCCAAAGGCGAGGTCAAGTATTCATCTCCCTCTAAAATGATAAGGGGCGCATCGGAAATTTGCACCATGGTTTCAAATCCTTCAATTTGGGAACCCACCAAATAGTCGAATTTCCGACCCGCAGTTATCAAAACATGCATCAGCATGCTGGTGATGGTGGTTTTACCGTGACTTCCTGCAATCACCAATCGAGTTTTATCCTGGGAATGATGAGCCACGAATTCAGGGAAAGAAAAAATGCGAATTCCTAATTTTTGGGCTTCAATGAGCTCCGGATTATCGCCTCGAGCATGCATGCCCAAAATCACCGCATCCAAATTGGAGGTTATTTTTTCTGGAAACCAACCCAATTGAGCCGGCAGCAATCCGAATTTCTCTAAACGGGTTCGCGATGGCTCAAAAATCTGATCATCGCTTCCAGAAACGTGATGTCCCAAATGATGGAGAGCGAGGGCTAAATTGTGCATCACCGCCCCACCGATGGCAATAAAATGATAGTTCATTACTGGAAAATTTCTTCTTCAATTTCGTCCAAGGGTTCTTCAAACAACACCGGAACCGTATCATTCAATTGAAAACCATTCATGGCCCGACCACTTAACCGAACCCGTGGATCAAAACCCAGGGTATCGGTCTCCGTCAACAATCCACGGGAAGCCATTTTCCTGGTAATCACCTCGGAATGACGTACCGCATACGGCCTTAATTCACCAAATGCATCAAAAAAACTTCGGTATTGTTTCGGACGAGGAATTAAAGTGGCCAAATAAACGCATTCAGGCAACGAAAGCTGACTCGGAGATTTTCCGAAGTAAAAATCAGAGGCTTCCCCCAAACCGTAAACATTGGGTCCCCACTCGATCATGTTCACATATACTTCAAACATGCGCTGTTTCGAGGAAATTCGCTGATTTTCAATCAGCCAAACAATCATGGCTTCTTCAATTTTTCGGCTTAATGTTTTTTTCCTTGAAAGGAATAGATTCTTAACCAACTGCATAGAAATGGTGCTTCCGCCCACTTTAAATTGCTTGGTTTTGTAGTTCTTAGCAATCGCATTTTTGAAAGCTTCCATCACAAACCCTTTGTGTCCGAAAAAACTGGGGTCTTCGCAGGTTAAAATGGCATTTTTCAGGTAAGATGGGATTTCTGAATACCCCACAAAATAAACGTTTTCAGGTCCAATAAAACGGGAACGCATGGGTTGTCCGTTTTCAATGGGAGTGTATTCGAAAGGTGCATTAAAAAAATCGAGTTGGGCTTTTCCAAATCCAAGGAGTTTGAATCCATTTTGATGAATTCCGGCATCAAATGTTGATTTGAAGGGTTTTTCTCCGTCCAAATGCAAGTCCAAATAGAAATCCATTTTTCCTTCGGCCTTGGTTCCTGCAATGGAGCCAAACATTCCGGCCGGAAGGGCATTGAAAAACGTTTGCGCTTGTACCGGATAGGTTGAAATTTTCAATTGATAATCGGGATGTTCTCCAGTTTGCGCCCGAGCATACACTTTTCCTGGAATTCCATTGAAATCTATGCTGGTGGAGCTATCAATTTCGGCAAAATCTTCCCCGAAAAGGGTTGAAAAAGAGGCATCAGCATGGGGAATGATGACCATGGAATCGCTAAATCGAGGATGAAATACTCCGAGATTTTTGGCAGTTCCATTTCCTCTCACTTCCAATTCACCTCCTCCGAAATCTACATCTTCCAAACTTAAATTCAATTCAGAAAATGCGAATTTCAACCCAAATTTCGACTCCAACAAAGGCAACTGCACCCAGTTTTGACCCTTGGGTTTTAAATTAAGCGTTCCGGTTAAATCTCCCCGATCCACTTCTCCGGCGATGGCCATGAAATGTCGGCCGGAACCTTCATCAAACCATAAAGTTCCTTCTAAATCTTCATCATCTAAATTGATCCGTTCCAGATAAAAAGTTGTCAATCCGTTGTTATCTAGAAACGTTGTTTGGAAGTTCGACACCATTAAATCGGATGGAAGTAGGTCGAATACCTTATCGATGGAACGGTACAAAAGTCGGGCGATATTTCTTTTCTGGGATGGATCAGATGCCTCTTTCTTTCCTTTTAAAAAGGTGCAAAAATTACATCCAATCGAGTCGTTTTTAATCAGTTGAATTCGACCTCCATCCGTTTCTACCGACCCGAAAAGGATTTTTCGTTGCAGCAATGGAAGCATTCGAACACTTAATTCGAGCTTAGGAAAAAATGCTAAGGTGTCTTTTAAGGGAGAAATCAGGCAAACCTGATTCATTTCAACGGAATTAAAACCCGAAAATTGGTAAGATCCAATGGATAACTGAGATTGAAAATCCTGAACCACTTTCTCTTTTGCCTTTGCAATTGCACGATCGAGGAAAGATTGTCGGAATGTGAAATACCCTCCAATAGCAAGGACAAAAAGTGCTAGAAAGGTGATTCCCACAATTTTGGGCCACTTTCTTTTTCGGGAATAGAGGTTTCGAACGTAAACTGCCAAGGATTAATTTATTTGGAGTATGCAATATTACCCCGAATGATGGTGTATTTCGTGGAAACGTTTGGAATTTTTTCCACAGAAATGCTCATGATGTCCTGATCAAAAACAGTAAAATGGGCCCATTTCCCTTTTTCAATGCTTCCCATTTGATCGTCCATTTGCATGGAATAGGCCGCAAATCGGGTTAATCCTAACAAAGCTTGCTGGCGGGTTAACGCCTCGTTCATTTGGAAGCCACCTTGGGGTTTCCCGTCGGTGGTTTTTCGAGCAACTGCGGCGTAAAACTGAAGGACGGGGCGAATGGATTCTACTGGGAAATCGCTTCCCAATGGCAAGAATCCGTTGCAATCCCAAAGCGTTTTGTATTGATATCCACGAGAAACAAAACTTCCCAAGCGATCGGGAGCCCAAGCGTGATCGCTCGTAGCATGGGAAGGTTGAACCGATGGAATGATGGAAAACTGTTTAAAATATTGAAAATCTGCGGGATCTACGATCTGGGCATGTTCAATTCTCCAACGCAACGGATTTCCTTTTTGAATCAATTGGGAATAAATGCGAAGCACATCGCGATTGGCCGAATCGCCGATGGCATGGGTACACAATTGAATTCTATTTTCCACGCATCGGCGTGCAACCTTCTCCATAGAATCCAATGAAGTTACCCTAATCCCGTAGTAATCGTGTCGATCATGGTATTCGTGTTTCAACAGTGCCCCCCTCGATCCCAACGCACCGTCGGCATACAATTTCACCGATTTCACCAAAAATCCATCTTCTACGATGGGTGATTTCAAATACTTGTTCAACGTGGCTTCATCGGTTCCATCCATCATTAAATGGAAATCCATTTTCAATTCCCCGTTGTTTTTCAATTGGTGCATAGCATCGATGATGTTGAATTTTAAACCGGCATCGTGGAGCGCTACCATTCCTTCGGCCAAGCAGTTGTTTTGTGCCGAAAGAAGGTATTTATTGATATCTTCTTTGGAAGGTTGAGGAATTTGATTTTGAACCAAATCCACGGCTCCGTCGATCAGCAATCCGGTGAAAGCACCGTTCTGCATGACCACCTCGCCCCCGAGGGAATTTGATTTTTTGTTGGGTACGAGGCTCCAAGCAACATCGTTAACCAACGCTGCATGTCCATCAACTCGGGTTAAAAAAACGGGTTGTGACAATTTTAACCCGTTGAGCGAGTTAAAATTGGGCATGGATTTGTTGGACCAAACATTCTGGTCCCACCCACGGCCGATGATCCACGGCAACTGCGGATTTTTCTGAGCAAACTCCTTGACCCTTTTCACAAGGTCTTCTTCGGAGGCACAACCCCAAAGATTCACCTCGAACAGGCCTTTACCGTACCCATAAAAGTGCGCATGGGCGTCGATGAGGCCCGGGTAAACCGCTTGATTTTGCAGATCTACGGTAGAATCGGCTTTAAAACCGTTTAAAATATCTTGGTTAGAGCCGGTGGCGAGAATTTTTCCATCCTTTACGGCAACGGCTTCCACCACTGAAAAAGTTGAATCGCAGGTGTATATTTTTCCATGATGGAGGATGTAATCGGCTTGCGGAAGTGATTGACAAGCAGCGAAAAGCAACAAGATTATGGGCAGGATAATGGCTTTCATGGCACAAAGTTAGGTTAGTTTAGCGGGTGAAGGGCAAGAAAAACTTCAAAAAAAATTCTCAAAAAAGTTTGTCAATTCGAATAAACAGCTATCTTTGCGCCACGTTTCGCACAAACGTTGGATTCCGTAGCTCAGCTGGTAGAGCAATACACTTTTAATGTATGGGTCCTGGGTTCGAGTCCCAGCGGGATCACGAAAATAAACCGTAACTCATTGAAAAACCAATAGTTACGGTTTTTTTATTTTTATCTAGCCCGTATTTAGCCCGAAATTGCAATTTCCAAAAATATTTTCTGACTTTTCAGGAAATCATACAACTTAATTTACTTGGGATGATTCCAAATCATACTTCCCACAAGGTTTAAGAAAAATTCAAAAAAATCCCTTCTTATTCATCCTCTTTTTTTCATTTCACGGTCCCATTTCAACGGGTTTGGTCCCATTTATTTTTACGAAAATAGGGATCAAGTACAATTGTTGGGGACTAGGCATAAATTTTAGTTAATCGGTAAAGAAAAAATTCAACGTTTTTCACTCCTCTGAACTGGGTTCGGAATGCTTTAATTTTGGCGTTAAACGATTCTGCAGATGCGTTTGTTGATCGGTTAT